>JBKPSE010000460.1:0-3936 GCA_046765855.1 Acidobacteriota bacterium
TTCGCGTGGGCAGTAGGCCGCCAGCGAGCAGGCGCTCGCAGTCGGCAGTGGTCTTCTCTGCCAACTGCCAACTGCTGACTGCTAACCCCAGGCTATCTCAGTCCCGTCTGCCAACTGCCAACTGCTGACTGCCAACCCGCAGGGCTATCTCAGTCCGGCGATGGCGAGAATGCGGGAGACGTAGTTCTGCGTCTCCCGGTAGGGGGGAATTCCGTTGTACTTCTGCACCGCGCCCTCGCCGGCGTTGTAGGCGGCGAGCGCCAACGTGACGTCGCTCCCGAACTTCTCGAGCAGGCCTTTCAGCTTGCGGATCCCCGCGTCGATGTTCGACTTGGGATCGTAGGCGTTGCGGACGCGGTATTCACGCGCCGTCGCCGGCATGATCTGCATCAGGCCCATGGCCCCTTTCGAGGAGCGGGCGCGCGGCTGGTAGTTGGATTCCACCTGGATGAGGGCCTGCACCAGCAGCGGGTTGACGCCATGGGCCTCGGCGGCGCTCGCAATCAAGTCCGCATAGACGCTCTCTTTGAGCAGCCCGGATCGGGGCACCAGGACGGGAGGCCCCGCCTGCTCCGCCTGCGGCGGCGCCGGCTCGGGATGCGGCACTTCGTCCGGAACGATCTTCTCAATCAGGCTCTTGTCGCAGGTCACCTCACCGCCGCTGCGCAGCGTCAGGATGACCGAATCCCCGTCTGTCTTGTGACCCTTGACAGACAGGGTTCCCCCCGAAGTCATGAAGACGATCTCCGCCCATGAGCTCGAGGCCGCTCCACCCAGGAGCACGCACGTGGCTATCGCCACCTGGGCTATTCTGCGCACTTTCATTGGGACGGAGGATCCTACCACTTGGTTGGCAGGACTGTCCAGAATCACTACAGTCGAGTTAGATCCGGGTGCCCTGCTCGCGGTTCGCCGACCGCGGGAACGTCACTTCGCTTCGATATACGCGTGGAAGACGCGAATCCCGAGGTCGCGCGGATCGGCGCCTCCCGGCTTGAACGTCTTATCGACGTTCAGTGCGATGTCCACCATATCCGCCGTGCCCAACTGCGCCGCGGTCATGGGAAAGCTGATGATCGTCGGCAGCTTTGCGACGGCGTCGAACTCCCCGATCGTCTGATCGCCTACCTTGATCATGACGTGCTGCGGCGCCGGAAACAGGTCGACCCTGGCGTCGTACTCGAGGTAGAGCGTGCAGTCCTTTTTGGGATTACGGAACGAGATCGTGGCGGTGTTCTTGGTCCATTGCCACTCTCTTTGCGGATTCTTGAGGTCGACCTCCGCGGCGTGCCAGCCATCCTTATAGATCCGGAAGATGTTCTCGGACGAGGCCTGGATCTGGAACTTGGTCACCAGGTACTCGCGGCGCGACACTTCGGGCGCGTTCAGCACCAGCCTGGTTCCGCTCGGCGGGTCGTACATGCCCAGGCGCACGTTCGCCTCGCCGATGTAGGGATAGTTCGGCACGAAGATCGTGCGCTTGTATTCCACCGTCTCGCCAGGCTTCCACTGGGTGGTCGGCTTGGGCGGCTGATGATCGTCGGTCCACATCTGTTCGCCTTCCTGATCCAGGACGTGGACGAACACCCAGTAATCCTTGTTGAAGGTCGCATTCGGCGCGACCACGAACTTGTAGGTGAGCGTGACCGCGCTGTCGATCGGAACGCGGTCCTTGCTCAGCGACAACGTCGGCGTGGCGACCGCAGGTTCATTTTCTTTGTTGCCGCCGCACCCGGCGAGCGCAAGACAGACGAAGACAGCAGAAACAACTGGACGGAATCGTTCACGCATCATGAAAAGGGGCGGGTTGGCCGCCGCAGCCTCTGGCGAAGGCGGGATCGTACCGCAGTTGTGGCATGTACAGCAATATGTTAGCGTTTGCGAACACGCGAGCGGCGGAGCGACTGATGACGCGGCTGCAAGCGCGCAGCGAGGCGGGAAACACGTCGGGGCCCGCCGCGCGAAGGGAAAAAATGGACGCTCTCGGTATGGTGGAAACGCGGGGATTGATCGGTTCGATTGAAGCGGCCGATGCGATGGTGAAGGCCGCCAACGTCATCCTCGTCGGAAAGGAATATATCGGCGCCGGCTACGTCACCGTCCTGGTGCGCGGCGACGTCGGCGCGGTGAAAGCGTCCACCGACGCGGGCGCCGCCGCGGCGCGGCGCGTCGGCGAACTGATCTCCGTCCACGTCATTCCGCGTCCGCACAACGAAGTCGAAAAGATTCTGCCGAAAGCCGCGAAGGACGTGAAGGGGTCGTAAATGGCCCAGACGGACCGCGCCGGCACCGCCGGCGCGCGAGACAACGACCTCGCCTCCATCGCCGAGGCCCGGTCGCTCGCGAGACGCGCCAAGGCCGCTGCGCCAATTCTCGCGGAGTTCTCCCAGGTACAGATCGACGCCATCGTCGACGCCATGGCTGCCGCGGTTACGCCGCAGGCCGAAGCGCTCGCGCGCCTCGCCTGCGAAGAGACCGGCTACGGCGTCGTCGCCGACAAGGTCCAGAAGAACCTCTTTTCGTCGCAGAAGGTCTACAACTTCATCAAGCCGATGAAGACGGTCGGCGTCGTACGGCGGCTGGAGGATCGCAAGGTAATCGAGATCGCCGAACCCTTCGGCGTCGTCTGCGCGATCGTGCCGACGACGAATCCGACGTCGACGGCGATCTACAAGATCCTGATTTCCCTGAAAGCACGCTGCCCCGTCGTCATCAGTCCGCATCCGTCCGCGGTCCGCTGCATCACGCGATCGGCGGAAATCATGAGCGAAGCGGCGCGCCGCGCCGGTGCGCCGGATGGCGCCATCAACTGGATGACGACGGTGACGCTCGAGGGGACGCAGGAGTTGATGAAGGCGAAAGAGACGGCCGTCATTCTTGCGACCGGCGGCATGGGCCTGGTGCGAGCGGCGTACAGCGCCGGAAAACCGGCCTACGGCGTCGGACCAGGAAACGCGCCGTCGTATATCGAGCGCAGCGCCGACATCCCAAAGGCCGTGCTCGACGTGGTCACCGGCAAGACGTTCGACAACGGCGTGCTGTGCTCGTCGCCGAACTCGGTCGTCGTCGATGCGCCCATCGTCGAGGAAGTGAAGCGCGAGTTCGTGAACAACGGCGCCTACTTCATGTCGACCGCGGAAAGCGATGCGGTCGCGCGCGTGCTGCTGGGGCCGAACCGCCTTCCCAACCCGGCGCTCGTCGGACGTCCGGCCACGGTGATCGCGCAGCAGGCGGGCATCAGCGTGCCGCCCGGCACGCGCGTGCTGATCGCGGAACTGAAGGGCGTCGGGCGCGATTACCCGCTGTCGATCGAAAAGCTGTCGCCGGTGCTGTCGTTCTACGTGGTGGCCGACTGGCGCGAAGGCTGCGCGCGGTGCATCGAGATCCTGCGCTATGGCGGGATGGGTCACACGATGTCGATCCACTCGCGCGACGACAAGATCATCCTCGAATTCGGCCTGAAGAAGCCGGCGGGACGCATCTGCGTGAACACGCCGACCACGCACGGTTCGATCGGGCTGACCACCGGCCTCGATCCGGCGATGACGCTTGGCTGCGGCGGATGGGGCGGGAACATCACCTCGGACAACATCTCCCCGAAGCATCTCCTCAACATCAAGCGCCTCGCGTACGAAACGAATCCGGCGGTCGTCAGCCGCCCTTCGACGGCGACCGCTCCGCCCGCGACGCCGCCCCCGCTCCCCCGGCCCCCCGCCGGCCCCGTGTCCCGCGGAGGCATTTCCGCCGACGTCCTCGCCCATCGCATCGACGAGTTCCTGACGTCCCGAGGCTACCGTGCCCCTTCGGCACCCTCAGCACCGTCAGCACCTTCGGCACCCTCAGCACCCTCAGCACCGTGGGCACCTTCAGCACAGGCACCCTCAGCACCGTCGGCACCCTCAGCACCGTCAGCACCCCTGGCACCTTTGGCACCTT
>JBKPSE010000461.1:0-5188 GCA_046765855.1 Acidobacteriota bacterium
GGAGGCAGGTGCGGCGTGATATGGACGATGTTCACGTTCGCGATCCGGCGTCCGGCGTCAGGCGTCCCACGTCACACTCTCGGGTCTTCCGTCCGGCGCGCGACGCTCGTCGTCCGGCAGGAGAGCCGCCGCAGGCGGATCGAAGTGATTGCGGAATTCCAGAAACGTCGCCGGGCGCGCCTTCAACGTGCCAATCGCGAACTCGAAGAACCGTTCGAGACGATCGAAGAACGCGGCCAGCTCACCTTCGGTGGTGTTGTAGGGACTGCCTCCGACGATCGCTTCGCTCGAATGGAACAGCAGGTTGAGCACAGGCTCGCCGGCGCTCGCCAGATCCCGTGCGAGGCCCGTCATGTCCTCGAGCGACGAGTACGACGGCCGCAGCCAGCGCACGTGTGCGATGCCCAGCTTCCGCAGCACCCGCTTCGTCGTATACGGCTTGGGGGCACGCGCGTAGCGATACTGCAGCCAGCGCGGCAGCCGGCGATTCAGCGCCGCCGAGACAGGCACCTCGAGCAGCGAACTCGTGCCTGCTCTCGTCGCACTGTCGTAGGCGAGGTAGTAGGGGGTCAGCGGCGCCTCGACGAAGTCCGGACCCTGCTTGTGCCCCTCGTAGAAGAGCGGCGCCACGCTGGACTCGATCAGATAACCCTGTTTCTCGAGCGCGGCAACGTGCGCCGCGGAGAATCCGAACCGTCCGGAGCGATAAGACACGGGACGTTCGCCGACTGCCTCGGCGATCGCGCCGGTCAGCGAGGCCAGTTGCGCCTCGAACTGAGTCAGTGGCAGCGCTGCCGCGTAACTGTGCCTGCGGACGTCGTCGGCTGTGCACGGCGGCGTCTCCCACGCATGATGATGCGCGCCGATTTCACAGTCGCCGCCTCCTTTCAGCTGCCGCAGCACCTCCGCCGAACGCACGTCCCTGGCGACGGGATAGGTGACGACATAGGTCGGGCGAACACCGTGACGAGCGAAGAGAGCGTGCAGCCGCGGCAACGCATAGAGATTCTCGAATCGCTGATTCAGCCGCGACGCAGCATCCCATTGGTTGTCCCCCTCGGTGTCGATCCCGACCAGCAGATGCATCAGCGATCCTGATCGGAATCGCCCAGCGTCACGTGCCACCGTTCGGTGTCTTGATAGAAGTCGGCGGGCACCTCGCTGCCATTCACCTTGACCACGAACTCCATGGTGGACTTCACCACGAAGTATCCGGACCTGCGCAGCACCTTCCGGAATCCTGCATGCATGGCGAATGTCCGGATCTTGTCCGAGTCGGCCTGCCGCGCCTCCCGGTCGACCCACCGCAACAGGGTTTCCAGGCCTTGCTCGTCGTCAGGATCGGTGAGGAAGTCGACGAGCAGCGTCACCCGTCCGCGCGGCTCGTGCAGATGCCGATAGACGACGTAGCCGGCGGTGCTGCCCTCGCGGATGAGTGCGGCAATCGAATAGCGGACGTGCGGCGCGGTGGCGAATTTCCAGTTCAGATATGGTGCGTCGCGACGCACGGCGAAATCGAACTTCGGAGAGATCGTGTCCCATAGCCTGGTGAAACTGTCGTCGAAGCGTTGAATGATCCGCACCTCTGCGCTGAGCGGCCGCGCTCTCGAGACGATCAGCACGAGCGGCCAGGTGATGAACGAGATGAAGCGGTTGATCGGGACCGGCCAGCGCGGATGGCGGAACGCGCGGCGCGACAGCGGCTTGATCAGGCAGGGGACGGGGCCTACATCCGGCCAGTTCAGCTTTTGAAAGAGTTTGTACGACGCCTCCGACAGCCCGAGGCCGAGCGACGCGCCGACGTTGCGGTCCCAGGTGCGGAACAGCACTTCGCCGAGGCCGCGGCGCTGCCGCTCTGGGGCGACCATGACATCCATGCCCCACGAGCCCGTCACCTCTTGTCCTTTGATCGCAACGCGGACCGGCATCGTCGCGTACTGACCGATGATCGCGGGGCCTTCACGCGCGATCCAGATCTCCGGTTCGCCTCCTGGGTTGTTGGGATTGCGGCGGTATTGCCACTCCCATCGCAGGCGGCTCGCCTCGGCCGCGTCGACACCGAACACCCGTCGGTAAAGCGCTTCGACGGCGCGCCGATCGTCGGGGCGGTAACGATCGACGTCAGGCTTGGGCATGCGGGCGGTCGTGCGCGAGCACGTATTCGATGTTGGAGATGAAAATGTCGCGCGTCAGCGAACTCTCGCGCACCGCCCTGCCGAGCGCCCGCGGCAGCCGGCGTACGGTGCCGGTCACGTGCAGCTCTTCTCGGACGATGGCAAGGCCTGCGGCGGCGATCTGTCCGCGCAGCCGCGAGACCGTCACCTTCTCGAGCAGATCGTCCTGCTTGACCTGCCCCTTGCGCGCCAGCTGGATGAACGAATTCTCGTGGGCGGGCTCCTTGAGCGTCCACGGCGCGTGACGCGCCAGCCACGTGAAAGTGGCAAACGCCGCGCGGCGCCCGAACAGCAAATGAAGCGGCAGCTGCAGCTTCAATCGCGGCAGGTGCGCGCCCGCGAACGACAAGTACGGTGAGGTCGACAGGTACATCCGTCCATCGCCCGTCAGCACCCGGGCGCACTCGCGCAGATACAGCCTGGCGTCGGAGACGTGCTCGATCACTGCGTGCGACAGCACCAGGTCGAACGTGCGGTCGCCGAACGGGAGCGCCATGCCGTCAGCCAGAGCGAAGCGCACGTTGCGCAGCCCGCGTTCGCGCGCCAGTCTGATTCCGGCGTCGCCGAAGCGGTTGAATGGATCGATGCCGATCACTTCGCGAGCTTCCTCGCCGAGCGACAGCGGCATGCCGCCGCCGCCGCAGCCGGCATCGAGCACGCGGCCGTGAATGCGCACGCCGGCGCGTTCGAGAAACGCGATCACCTTCGCGCTGCGGTAGTACTCGAACAGCGCGTAATCGTATTCGGAACGGAAACGCTGATCGGCGTGCGCCCTGATGGCGCGCTCGTCAATGGCGCGCACGCTTTTCGATCAGGGCGGCTTTGTCGTGTCCCGATGCGGTTTCCGCGACGTCGAAGGTCATGATGGTGCGCCAGCCCGGATAGGCCTCCAGCACTTCGATGATCTGGTCCCCTTCAAAGCCGAGCTCCGGGTCGCTGTAGGTCAAAATATATCGTATATCCCAGCGTTCCTTCCGGTCGGCGTAATTGCCGAACTGGTGGCCGATGAAGATCGGACGCAGCCGGTTCTCGAGCGCGAGCCCGTTGGCCAGCTTCCCCTGCACCAGCGTTTCCGCCGGCAGCACTGCGCCGAGCGCGCGCGAAGCCTCGTAGTTCTTGTAACTGCGGTACGACGCCCACGAGACGAACTGCGCCAGGTTCCATGCCACCGCAACCGTGACGACGACGGCGGCGGCGCGTGCATTCCAGAGAGGCACCGTCATCCACCGCGACAGTCGCGTCCATTGCCACAGCAGCGCAGCGGTCGCGACACTGGCAGCCGCGGCGGCGAGCCGCACCGGCAGCGTCAGCAGGTGTGCGTAGACCCGCTCGAGAAATGGCACTCGAGCCAGCGGCGCGAAGAGAACGTAGCCGGAGTACAGCAGCAGCGGCAGCAGGAGGAGCAGCCGCTGCCGCGGTATCGCGGCGGCTTCCGCGGGCAGCAGCGATCCGCGCGCGAGCGCGAGACTGGCGAGCGCAATCAACGCAGGAATGAGGAAGACGAACCGCCGTTCGTTGCCGACATCGTGGACCAGCAGCTCGAGCGTGCCCAGTCCGACCCACAACACGAGCAGCCGCTCGCCGTCCGACGCCGCGCGCCAGCGCGACACGATTCCCCACGCAGCGAATACCCCGAGGGCGAGCGCAAGCCACATCCGGCTGAACGTATCGTGCAGGATGGGGAACCACGAGACGCGCATCATCACGCTCGCGATGTCGTAACTCGGCTTGCGTGTTACCGATACCTGCCAGTTGTAGAACTGATATTCCGTCCAGTGCGGAATCAGGAAGAATAGGGCGATCAGACCGAAAGAGACCACAAGTCCGGCCATCGTCCACGTCCCAGACGCCAGGTCGATTCGCTCCTTGTGGCGCCGATCTTGCCCGCGCGAGAGCAGCCTGAACGCCGCAGCCATGCCGAGCGCGGCGATGTAGAAGGCCGCTGCGGCCTTGGTGAAAAATGCGAGCGTCGCGAATGTGCCGGCGAGAACGCCCCAACGCGGCGATCGCTCGGCCCGCGTCGAGCAGTACCACGACGCGACGATGAAGGCGGCCATCAGCGCTTCCATGATCGCGGCGCGGTCGTACATCACATAGACGTAGTTGGTCGCAATCAACGCGGCCCCAATGAGTGCCGCGCCGTTTCCCGCAATCCGACGCACACCGAGCGCGAGCAGGAGCACGGAAACGAATCCTGCCGCCTCGCTGACGAGCCGCGCCTGGCGGACGCCGACGCCGAACAGCTCGAACGACGCGTACTCGAGCGCGGTGAACACCGGAGCGATGTAGACGGGATTCCATTCGTCCTGACGCCACGCGCCGAACAGCGCCTTGTTGCGCGCGTTGTGCGTCCACGCGCCTTCGTCATGCCAGACGATGCCGACGGTCGATCGCCAGGGGGGATCCGCCGCGGGAAAAATGGTACGCAGCGCCAACGCGAGCGCCAGCAGGGCCATCAGCGCGGCGCCGAAGCGGCGATCGCTCATGGCGTGTTGCGCTGCCATACCTGAAAGCCCTCGACCGCCGGAACTTCGTGGTATTCCGCGCGCAGCCATCCTGCCAGTGCAGGTTGGGAGAGGAAGAAGGGGCCGGAATCCTGCACGTCCGGCGCCCAGTCGTGCATCTGCAGCGCGACGACGGCAGGGCGTGAGCGTGCCAGATCGGCGGCGAGCCCAGCGACCCCGTATCCGGGATTCTCCCGATTGAAGTCGAGAATTACCGGACGACTCCAGAAGAACCGGGAAGCGCTGCGGCGATCGGCGTAGACATAGGCACCAGACGAAAAACCGAAGACGAAGACGGTTTCTTCCGGCCTCGAATGGGAGGCGAAGTAGGCTCCGAGATCGACGTTGTCAATCGCCGAGTATTTGTCGCTGTCGCGCCCGCCGTAGCGCGCCAGGTGAGTGCGCCGATCGATCCTGCCAAGCGCGTACTGCGTGTCATGCCACCACGTGCGCGCGAGCTTGGGAAACGGATCGTCTCCGGCGCGCCAGATGCCGATGGCGAGCAGCAGC
>JBKPSE010000462.1:0-4458 GCA_046765855.1 Acidobacteriota bacterium
AGCGCGTTCTGCGGCCCGCTGGTTTCGAAATTCTTCCCGGTGAAGTTCTGATGGTTGTAGCGAAGCGTCAGGCGGCGGTCGGCCGTGAGCTGCGAGTCGGTCTTGACGAGGAACACATCCTGGTCCTGCCCGCGCGTCCAGCTCTCGGCGAGAGCGGTGACGCGCGCCAGCCCGGCGCTGCCGTTGGCGTCGAGCACGGTGCCGGCCGGCAGCGTGATGAAGACGTCGTTCGGTTGCGTGTTCCGCTGCCCATCGTAATTCGCGAACAGGAAATGCCGGAACTTCTGGATGGGACCGCCGTAGCTGCCGCCGAACTGGTTGTAGTGATAGGGCGACTTGGCCCGCTTGTTGAGGACGTTGATCGCATCGTTGGCGTTGAGCGCCTTGTCGCGATAGAAGTCGAACAGCGTGCCGTGCGGTGTGTTCGTGCCTGACTTGGTGACGACGTTGATCACCGCGCCGCCGGCGCGCCCGTACTCGGCCGAGTACGCACTCGAGTTCACCTGGAATTCCTGCACCGCGTCCTGGCTGAACTGATACGGCGCGCGTCCCGATCCGGTGCGGCCGAGCGTCTGGCCGAAAAACGTGTTGTTGGTGTCGGCGCCGTCGACGACCAGGCTGTTGAGCGTGCCGCGCTGGCCGCCGAAGCTGATATCACCGGTGCGCACATCGCGCGTGACGCCTGGTGTCAGCAGCGCGAAGTCGATGAAGTTGCGGCCGTTCACCGGAAGGTTGGCAATCGAGAGCTCGCTGATGGTCGAGCTCATCTGCGAGCGCGTCGTCTCCACCGCCGGCGTTGACGCACTGATTGGCCCGCGCACCGTCACCGACTCGGTCACGCCGCCGGGCTTCAACTCGACGCGGACGGAAAGCGCCTGCCCAATCGTCAGAGAAACTCCACGGGTCTCGAACGGCTGGAATCCCGGCAGTGTCGCCTTTATGGTGTAGGGGCCGACCGGCAGCAGCGGCGCTCGGAACAGCCCCTGTGCATCGGATAGGATTTCGCGCTTCACCCCGGTCGGTTCGTGCGTCAATACGATCGCCGCGCCCGGAACGACAGCGCCGGTGGTGTCGACGACCACGCCGTCGATCGACCCTGTCGGCGTCTGCGCCGCGGCCATCGGTGCCAGCGCGAGGATACACAAGGCAAAGATGCGAGCTCGAACCATGGGGGGCCTCCCGGTTCATAGAATACGTTGGACGCGTGGCGGCCATCGTACTCCGAGCTGCCTGACTCGTCACTCCTCGCGCAGCGCCGATGCCGGGTCGATCTGCAGGCCGCGCTTTGCCGCAACCATCGCCGCCGCCAGGCCAGCAGTGCCGAGCAGCATCATCGCCCCTGCCATGATCGCCGGACTGCGCGGAGTCACCTGATAGAGAAGTCCCGCGACCACACTGCCGATCGCCAGCGCGCCAGCGGCGCCGGCCACGACCCCCGCGGCGAGCGGAACGGCGGTCTGCCTCACCATCATGGCGAATACGCCGGACAGCGGCGCGCCAAGAGCCACGCGAATGTTCATCTCGCGGCGCCGGCGTGACACGCCGTAAGCGGTCGTCGCATACACGCCCATCGTGGCGATGAGCAAGGCGACGATGCCGAACGCGATGAACAGCGAGGTCTGATAGCGGCGGCCGGCAATCGCGCGATCGACGACAGCGTCGAGCGGCGCGATCTCCCCGACGGCAACCTCGGGGTCCACCGCGCGAACCACACCGCGCAGGGCGCCGGCAACGCTCGCCGCGCTCGCCGCCGTCCGCGCCATCAACACCGACTTCCCTTCGTTCTCGAACCAGTAGGGGACGTAGACCATCAACGGCGCGTCGGTATCGAGCGCAGTCGGATGTCCGTCGACGACGACGCCGACGACTTCGAATCGGACGTTCGGATTCGATCGTGTGAACGGCTTGCCGATCGGATCCTGACCGGGAAACAGCGTCTGCGCGGCACGCGCCGAGAGCACCGCCGGCGTCACCGGACGGGTCCGATCGCGCTCCTCGATGCTGCGGCCTTTCAGAATTGGCATGGCGAGCGTACGGAAGTAGTCAGGACCGACGAAGCGGTAATTGGCGCTTGGCTTCTCGACGCCCGCAGCATCGTCGACATGGCCGATGGCGTCGACCCATGTCTGTCCGGTAAGAGGCAGCGCAGACGTCCATGCGACGGAGACGACGCCTGGCAGTTCGCGCGCGCGCTCGGCGATGCGATCGTAGAGCGAGGCGCGTTCGGCCACGTCGGGATAGCGAACGCCAACCGGCGCAATCTCCATCGAGATCACGTTGGCCGTCGAGAAGCCGGGATCGACGCGCAGTATGCGCATCAGGCTGGTGGTGAAGAGTCCCGTCACCGCGAGCAGCATCACCGAGAGCGCAACCTGCACGCCGAGCAGCCAGGCTCGCGCGCCCACGCCGCCGCGATCGCTGCTGCCCCGCCCGCCGTCGCGGATCAACGCCTGGATGTCGCTGCTGGCGAGGCGCCAGGCCGGCAGCAGCGCCACGATCAGCCCGGCGCCGACTGCGGCGGCGGCGCTGAAAAGGAGTACGCGAGTGTCGATGACCACGTCGTCGACGCGCGGCAGATCGATTGGCGCCGTTCTGACGAAGAGCACAAGTCCTTCGCGCGCGACGAGCAGCGCGGCTGCGCCGGCGGCGATCGCCAGCAGCAGCTGCTCGAGCACGATCGAACCGATCAGACGCGCGCGGCTGGCGCCAAGGGCGCTGCGCACCGCGGCGTCGCGCAGACGGCCGAGCGTTCGGGTCAGCGACAGATTGGCGAGGTTCGCGCAGGCGATGAGGAGCACGCCCGCTATCGCGCCGAGCAGGAGCAGCAGCCCGAGCCGTGCGCGGCCGACAATCGCTTCGTCCAGCCGAGTGAGCTGTCCGCGCAGTTCGACGTCTTCGTGCGCCTCGCGCCTGGCGATCTCCGCGATTGATTTCTGCAGCACGTCGAATTCGGCGCGGGCCTGTTCGATGCTGACGCCTGGCTGAAGGCGCGCGATGACCGGATAATTGAACGTGCCCATCCAAGCCATGTTCGCGAGATTCCACCTGAATGGGATCACCGCCGAGAATTTCGAGCGCAGCGTCGCCGCGTCGCCGAGCACGTCGAAGGCCGGAACCGCGAACCGCGGCGGCAGGATGCCGACGATGGTGTACTCGGTTCCGCCGAGCGTCAGCGGACGGCCGAGCACGGCCGGGTCGCGCGCGAAGTGATCGCGCCACATGGCGTCGGTAATCAGGGCGACGCGCGGCCGATCGGTCCGCTCGTCGTCACGCGTCAGCGGACGTCCCAGCGCGACCGGCGTCTGCAGCACGTCGAAGAGCGTTCCCGACGCGCGCAGAATCCCCGCCTGGAACGGCTCCCCCGCGCCGGCGATGTTCGTGGTCCGCCAGTCGAGCGCGGCCACCGCGGCGAACGACTGCCCGCGGGTTCGCCATTCTTCGAAGTGCCGCGCGTTGGCTGGCAGCGTCGGGTATTGCTGCGCCCACTTCGGCACGATTTCGCGAATCGATACCAGTTGCGCCGGCGCTCGATAGTCGAGCGGACGCAGCAATACGCCGTTGACGATCGAAAAGACTGCGGTTGCGGCGCCGAGCGTGAGGGCCAGCGTCGCGATGACCGCCAGGGAGTAGAAGGGGTCGCGGCGGATGCCGCGCAGCGCGAACTTCAGATCGTCGGTGAGCATGACAACCTGTTGGACGGTTCGGCCGCACGATACGTTGCCATGGCACGCTAGAATGCTGTCTGTGGAGCGCGGCGCCCACCGATCGCGGTAGACGACACGTGCCGGCGCCGGTTATCTTCACGATCGGGCATTCCACGCGTTCTATCGACGAATTCGTGCGGCTGCTGAGGGCGCATGGGATACGGCGGGTAATCGACATTCGCACGGTGCCGAAATCCCGGCACAATCCACAGTACAGCCGCGAGAGGCTCTCACCCGCTCTTCACGCGCGCCGCATCCATTACACACACCTGTCGGGTCTGGGAGGGTTGCGCCGTGCCCGGCCCGATTCGCCGAACACCGGTTGGCGAAACGCCAGCTTCCGCGGCTACGCTGATTACATGCAGACGACGCCGTTCCGCCGCAGCCTCGATCGGGCCGTCGAGCTCGCGACGCGCGAACCTGTCGTTTTGATGTGTGCCGAGTCGGTTCCGTGGCGCTGTCACCGCTCGCTGGTTGCCGACGCGCTGCTCGCGCGAGGGATCGAATCGCGCGAAATCACCAGTGGCGTGTCCGCGCGCCCGCACACGTTGACGCCGTGGGCAAGAATCGCCGGCGGGACAGTTACCTATCCGGGCAGCGATTGAGTTCGCTGCGCATGCGCCTCACCGGCGCAATCGCATCAAGATTCATGCGACACCGGCTTTCCGCATCACCGCGAGCGTCGTTTCCAGCCCGAGCCGCGCCGCGTCGTCGGCGGTCATCTCCGCGCCGATGCGACCGAGCGGTTCGGGAC
>JBKPSE010000463.1:0-8139 GCA_046765855.1 Acidobacteriota bacterium
GGGCGAGATGGCCACGCGGCTGGCACTGGGGGCCACGCCGGGCAGCGTCTTCGCGCTGGTGATGAAGCAAGGCGCGATGCTGGCGCTGATCGGGACGGCGATAGGTCTGCTGATCGCCTACCTGTCCGGCCGGGTCGTCGCGAGCCGGATCTATGCGATACGCGCGTCGGATCCGGTGATGCTTGCCGCGGCGATCGTTCTGGTCGCGGGCATTACCGCGATCGCGACGATGATTCCGGCATGGCGCGCGGCGCGGCTCGCCCCCTCGGGGGTGCTGCACACCGAGTAAGCTCGGTCTTCAGAGCCCTCGCCAAATTCCCCTTCTCGCCGAGAGCGAAGCGTTCGAGCGACAACCACGCCGCCACCGATCGCAACTCGTCCGACAGAGCGGCGGCGAGGCGCCGCGGATCGAATCCCGGCTCGACATACGCCGCGTGCACCATCAACGTCGACGCCTTGCGGTCGGCCTTCAGGTCGACGCGTGCGGCAAACCGATCGCCGAACAGGAACGGCAGCACGTAATAACCGTAGATTCGCTTCGGCGCGGGAACGTAGATCTCGATCTGGTAGTCGAATCCGAAGATCGCTTTCGTCCACTTACGCTCCCATAGCACTGGATCGAATGGCGACGCGATGGCCCGCACGTCAATCGACCGCGGGATCCGCGCACCGGAGACGATATAGGCTGGCTGCTTCCATCCTTCGACGCCGACGCGCACAAGACGGCGCTCCTCGACGAGCTCGTCGAACAGCGCGCCCGTATTCGCCGGCGCGCGGCGGCCGTTCACCCAACGCCGATCCCACCAGGCGTCGATGTGGAAATACTGCGCAATGTGCCTGGCGGTTCCGACTCCCATCGCGCGGGCAGCGCGGACGATCAACGCCTTCTTCGCTTCCGCTTCCGGGACCGGCGCGGCATCGAGCAGTGCCGAAGGCAACACGCGCTGCGGGATGTCGTAGAGGCGCTCGAAATTGCGGCGGCCGGCAACCGCGACGCGCCCTTCGCGGAACAGCACCTCCAGCGCCTCCTTACCGTCGGACCAGCCCCACCACGGCCCTTTGCTCTTGCCGCCGATCGAAAGCTCTCCGGCGGCGATCGGTCCGCGCTCGACCACTTCGCGGTAGACGGCCTCCATGAGGGTCCTGCGCTTTCCGGTGACGCCTTGCCACGCGTGACGCTGTCCCTCCATGCGCCAGCGCATCAACGGATACAAATCGATCGGCAGGAAGCAGGCGGCATGCCCCCAGTACTCGAACAGCTCCCGCCGGCGATGGACGAGATCGTCCAGCGCCGACATCGGGTACGGGCCGTATCGCGAAAAGGTCGGCAGATAGTGCGCGCGGGCGAGGACGTTCACCGAATCGATCTGTATCGCGCTCAGCCGCGCCGCCGTCGCGCGCACGTGCGACGCACCGGCCCGCACCGGCCTGCGGGCGCCGAAGCCGAGCGAACCGAGCGCGAGACGTCTGGCCTCAGCCGCGGAGAGTTCGAGTCGTGCCGGCATTCATCTGCGCTCGCCGAGCATCTGGTCCATCAGCTCGAGGACTTTGCGGGTCGTGTTGACGTTGCGGACGGTGATGTCGCGGTAGATCGGCGTGGTGCCGAGTTTCATCATCGCGCTCCGCCCCATGCCCTCGATGCGAGCCGACCACAGCCAGGCTCCGGGACAGCAGACGACGCGCTCCTGATCGGAGTTCAATTCGAGCCCGGCGAGCGTACGCTTCGCATCGACCGTGTGACGCAGGAAGATCACGTTGCATTTCCAGCCCGGATGTTCCTTCCACTCCTTCGCCAGCGTCCTGACCAGGCGCGCCATTTCCTTATGGCTGCGCACGACCGTCTTGCCTTTCAGACCGTAGTCTCGCGACAGCATGCGATCGATCGTGTCTTCGATTGCGCGCGGGTCCTGCTCGGGCGTGCGGAACAGCACGTTGCCGCTGTTGATGTACGTCCTGACGTCCTCGAACCCGAGCCGCGAGAAGCTTTCCCTCAGCGACTTCATCGACACCATGTTGTTGCCGCCGACGTTGATGCCGCGCAGCAGCGCCACGTAGACCGTCAAGGAGTCCTCACCGCGACGCGGCCGACGACCCGGATCCATTTGACGCGGCCGGAGTCATCGCGCACGAACTCGATCGATTGTCCGCGATCCGAACCTTCGGTCACGACGACACGGTCCGGTCCATAGAACGCAACGGCAGACTCGCGGCCGCTGCCTCCGCCGTTGGCTCGATCCTGCACGAACAGCTTCCCGCCTTCGGCGCGGACGACATAGCTGTTGTTCGGGCGCAGATAGGTGCCGAGATACGGTGCGAAGTCCGGCTGGCGCGCCAGCGGCTCGGCCGACGGCAGCGTCTCCAGCAGTCCGCGATGAGCGATTGCCTGATTGGCCGAGAAGGTCGCACCGAAATACGACTTCAAGGCTTCGCGCTCGACATCCTGGATTAGCCGCCAGCCGCTGTTCGCGTTGGTGAGGATGGCGATCGCGAAACCGCGCTCGGGCACGATCTCGAGCAGCAGGATGTGCCCGCCGAGCGTGCCGCCGTGTCCGAACGTCCGGATCGGTCCGACTTGACGGATGTGCCAGGCGATCCCGATGTCGTCATCCGTCCCCTGCTTGTGCTGCTGCACGGTGCGCATCAGTTCGAGCGACTCACGCTTGAGCACGCGCTCGCCGTTTGCCGCCGCGCCGTCGCCCATGTGGAAGCGCGCGTAGGCAAGCAGATCCGTCATGCACAGTCCAACGCCGCCCGCGGTGACGCTCGTCGACGGAGTGAACGGGCGCTGCAGCGTGATCCGCCCTTCGCGCGACGAGTGGCCCGCGGCGAAGCGCTGAACGATGAAGTCGCCGGCCGTCGTGCCTGCGTGCTCGAGACCAAGCGGTTGAAAGACGAGATCGCGAATGGCGCGGTTGATTGGCGTCCCGGTCACCACTTCGATCACGCGGCCCGCGACGCTGAACCCGGCGTTGTTGTAGCTCCACGCCTTGCCTGGCGGAGCGACTTGCATCAGATCGCCGATCGTGGCGACAAAGTTCTTCAGCGTTTCGGTGCCGCGATCGGGACCGGAGACTTGTCCTTCCCATCCGCCGAGATGCGTCAGCAGGTGCCAGACCGTCACCTCGCGGCTCGCCGTCTCGTCGCGCACCTTGAAATCCGGAAGGTAGGTGCGCACCGGAGCGCGCAGATCGACCTTGCCCTGCTCGACGAGACGCATCATCGCGGTTGCCGCGAACGTCTTCGAGATCGACGCAATCGGAAAGACGGTGTGGTCGGTCACGGGCAGGGCGTCTTCGACGTTGGTGATGCCGAAGCCGCGGATCGTCGAGCGTCCGTCAGCGACGATGCCAAGCGCGACGCCCGGGACTCCGTGCTCCTTCATCTTGGCTTCGGTGAGAGTGGCGAGGGCCTCGAAGCGCGGATCCGACGCTGGCTGTGCCTGAAGTGGGAATGGATTGCCGAACCGCAGCGCCGCCACGGCGAGCGCGATGGATACAGCGGCCGAGCGTTTCGCGAGAATTGCCCTCATGGCGTGGATCACAATACCCTTGAAACGGCATGCACACACAAGAAGCGGGTCGCGCGCTTACGCGCCTGTTTTCCGAGCTGGTGGTGGGGTCGAGCGGACGCGGCGACGCCTTCGTCCTGAATACCGGCGACGTCGGGCTGATTCGCTCGATCGACGTGCTCGCTGCCGCGGAGGCCTCGCGGTCAGTGAACGACGGGGCGACCATCGCGGCCCATGCGCAGCACCTCCGTTACGGACTCTCGCTGATGAACCGCTGGGCCGACGAGGGCGGCAATCCGTTCGCCAACGCGAAGTGGGACGAAGCCTGGAAGATATCGGCGGTCGACGAGCTCGCGTGGCAGGAGATTCGCGACGGCCTGCGGCATGAGGCGAGCCGCTGGCTCGAGGCGCTTGCGGCCCCTCGTGAGGTCGACGACATCGCGTTCACCGGAATGATCGCGAGCGTCGCGCATCTCGCCTACCATCTCGGCGCGATCCGGCAGATCGCCCGGCAGACCCGCGGTCCCAGAGAAGGGACGTTCTAAGGGCGTTTGATCACCCGGACGATCGCGGAACGGCTGCTCTCGCGGACGACAGTGCCATCGAGGATGAAGGCCGCGACCTGCAACGCGTGCGCACCGGCGGACATCGGCGGCAATTGCGAGGTGCAGGCGAACCCGCCGCTGGACTGCGCCGCCGCGCACGAGACATCGGCTGCCTCGCTGCGCGTCTCGTCGACATAGAGCGCGTAGCGGAAGGTCGCCAGCTCACCGGCGTCGCTCGCCGGTTGATCCCAGCCGAAACGCTCGCTTCCGGTGACGATATCGCCGCCGTTGGTGGTCGACACCGACCCGCCGCATCCGGACACGCCCAGCGCGAGCGCGGCAAGGATCGCACGAAGCGTCATCGTGCCAGCCCGTCCGCAGCAACCATGCAGATCATCGTCCATCACGCGGCACCCTGCTCAGCACTCACTATAATCCCCTGATGCGGGCCGGTCGAATCCTCGCGGCGCTGCTCTCGCTCGGGATTATCTGCGGCGTCGCCTATCGCATCGTCGCGCAGTCGTCGCTGCGGCTGCGCGTCTACGCGTCGGGATTCACCAATCCCCTCGCGATCGTGCAGGACCCTGTCGATCGCGCCGTCCAGTTCGTCGTCGAGCAGGGCGGCCGCATCCGCGTCGTGCGTGACGGCGTCGTACTGGACACAGATCTGCTCGACCTGCGCGGCAGCATCGTCGCCGGCGGCGAGCAGGGACTGCTCGGCCTCGTCTTTCCGCCGGACGCGTCGAGTCCGCGCTTGTTCGTCAATTTCACGGATCGTTCGGGCAACACCGTCGTCGCACGCTTCCGGCGCTCGACTGGCAACCGGCTGACAGCCGACGCGCAGTCGCGCTTCGATCTGCGCTGGAGCACCGGCCTCCAATTCGTTCGACAGCCGTTCGCCAACCACAACGGCGGGCATCTCGCGTTCGGTCCCGACGGGTTCCTCTACATCGGGCTCGGCGACGGCGGATCGGGCAACGATCCCGACCATCGCGCGCAGAACCCGTCGGAGCTTCTTGGCAAGATGCTGCGCATCGACGTCAACGTCGCCGATGGACATCCGGCCGGATTCGAGGTGCCGTCGGACAACCCGTTTGTGAACATGCCGGGTGCGCGGCCGGAGATCTGGGCGTTCGGCCTGAGAAACCCCTGGCGTTATACGTTCGACAATCCCTCGCGGGGCGGCACCGGCGCGATGGTCATCGGCGACGTCGGGCAGAATCGCATTGAAGAGATCGATTACGAACCGCGCGGGCGAGGCGGCCGCAATTATGGCTGGCGCAATCGCGAGGGGGCGCACGACAACGTCACCTCGCGGCCGCCGGCCTTCACGCCGCTGGTGGATCCAATCTTCGAATACGACCACAGCGTGGGAGCCTCGATCACCGGCGGCTACGTGTACAGAGGCAGCGCGCTCGGTCCCGACTATCAGGGACGCTATTTCTTTGCTGATTTCGTGCGCGGCCGTCTCTGGTCGATCGCGCTGGCGATCGACGCCGCGAGCGGCGAGGCGCGCGCCTCAGGATTGATCGAGCACACCGGAGAGCTTGGCGGAACGACTCAGCTCGGAAACATCAGCTCTTTCGGTCTGGACGCGGACAGCGAGCTGTTCGTCGTCAGCTACTCGCGCGGCATCATTTTCAAGCTCGCCGGCCCGCTCACCGCCCCGCCCACGCCGCTGAACCCGCGCATCATCCGATAACGAGCGGCGCCACCGATCCCGCCACCACTGGTGCTTCGCTCGCTGGCGTTCCTCCCCAGCGTGTTGCGCCCTCAATCACCGCCGCGCAGGCGTTTAGTAGTGACCGCCTGGCCGACATGGCGCTGCGTGTGCTCCGCGGCGTGAAACAGCAATCCGATGACGGTAGACGGCAGCTGCGCGCGCCCGACGAGGCGCTGATCGGTGAGCGTCGATTCATTCGTGTCGCGCAGCTGGTCGATCGCGCGGATGACCTCGGCTTCAAAGCCGGCGAGCAGATCGTCGGCTGTCAGATCGAGGTCCGGCTGTATTTCCTGAGCAAGGACCTGACGCTGCGCGTCGGAAAGGGTCGCGCCGCGCGCGTAGGTAAACAGCCGATCGAGGCTCCCCATCGCATGCAGCACGTGATACCCGATTGAGGCAGCCTTGCCGTCGCTGTGCCAGATCTGCTGCGGAGCCATGCCATGCAGCAAACCCTCCAGTTCCTCGCGGCATTGCAGAAGGCTGTGGGCAACGGGCTGGAGATGCGCGGGGACACCCTCGATGGGTCCGCGCAGCCATACTTCGGGTTTCAACATGTTGTGCCTTCGACCGTGACGTCACCGGCCGCGATCGCGGCGGCCAAACACCGCTGCAAGCCCGATGGCGACGTGATGGGAGGATGGGCGCAGTTCGATCTGACCGTCGGCCAATTCGAGGCTCATGCGCGCGCGCGTCCATTTGTATTCGGTCAGCAGCGCGATCCTCCGCCACAGCCGCGTCTCGACACCGAATGCCGCCTGCGTTCCTACGCCGGCAAGCTGATAGCGGTCAACACTGACATTGTCGATCTCGAGTTCCGCGTGGGGCAGCATGGGGCCGGCGCCGCCAGCGGCAAGCACCGTCACGCGACGCGAAAGAGGCCGGCGAATTCCTGCGCTCACCAGAATGAAGTTCATCCCGTGACTCAGCGCGAACCGCTGAATCACCGAAGAAAACGCGACGGCCTCGATGGGCGCGCCGCGGCGAACGCCGGCCCCGACGCTGCGCGAACCGTCCGCGTAAATCTTGGCATGAATGAACTCGCCGCCGACGATAACACCGCCTCGCGACGAGAGGACGCGCGAGACGCGATAGCCGTAATAGATTGGCGACTGGAACGACCTGCCGTCAAAGCGCACGTCTTCGAACCGCAGCGACGTCGGTTCGCCGGGACGATTGACTGTCAGTGATGCGGCGCGGGTCTGCGCGGCGCCTGCATAGACCGCGACAATCCATTGCGCATCCGAGCGCCCTGCCATGCTGATCACAATGGTGACGGCCAGCGCCGCCGCGCGGGCACCGTGCATCCGACTCAGTCCGTCGGGAGCTTCGTATCCCAGAACAACTGCATTCGCCGGGTTGCCGCCTGATAGCTGGCCGCCGCTTTTTCCAGCTCCGACGCGCTGATTTCGCCGCGCGAGCGCTTCAACTGCGCCAGCTCGTACTGCGCCTGCCGCAGCTGGTAATCCTGCTTCAACAGCGTGCCCTCGACGGCCAGGGGAATGTTGTGGAAGCCGATGCTCTGCATGTCCGCGCCCGTATTGCCGATGGCTCGCAATTCGCTGCGGGACATGAACCGTTCTGCTCGTTTCGTCAGCATCCGGAAGCTTTTCAGAAACGCCTCCATCTGCGCGAGCCGCTGAAGGGCGTGGTCCGAGGTGTACAACCTGACGAACTCGGCAGGGCCGTCGTCGCCGTCGGGATGGCGCTTGTGCAGATTCAGGTAACCGACGGCCGACGGATCGTGCGGAACACCTGTCTGCGCTTCGCTGACCCCGCGTTGGCGCTCGCCGCCAGCGGATGCCATCGCGGTTGCAAGGCCGACGAACGCAAGAACGATGGTGAGTTTCCCCATTGCCACCCTCAAGGCTTCTGTCGTCAGGAGCGCGCGGACCGAGCAACGAAATTACTGCGTTCCACCCGGTCTGGCGATCAGCGCCTCGCTCAGTCCGCGCTGGGCCATCAGCTTTTCGATGTCCTTCACTTCCACCGGGACGAACTGCGAGAGGTTCTCGTAGCCCGTTTCGGTGATCAGGATCACGTCCTCGAGGCGGATGCCGACGTGCTCTTCCTCGATGCGCATCATCGGCTCGATGGTGAAGATCCGCCCCGGCTCGAGCGTCGGCGCCTGCAGTCCGCCCGGATCGTGCACCTCCAGCCCCACGTTGTGCCCGAGGCCGTTCGATTCGCGGCGTCCGCGGAAACCTTCCACGAACGTGCTCGCCGCCCCTTTGATCCGGCCGTCGGTGAACTTGTATGACGCCATGATCGCGTCCATTTTCTTGACCGCACCGCCGATCACGTCGATCGGCCGTTTGTGCACCTCGATCGAGGTCATCAGCGCCTGATACAGGCGAAGGTAGATC
>JBKPSE010000464.1:0-2978 GCA_046765855.1 Acidobacteriota bacterium
GGCCGACAGGCTGGTCGTCGCCATCAACGACGATCGCTCCGTCGCCGCTCTGAAAGGTCCCGGTCGGCCCGTTCTTGCCGAGCAGGATCGCGCAGAGCTCGTCGCCGCGCTTCGCGGCGTCGATTATGTGGTCGTCTTTCCCGAACCGACCGTGGCGCCGCTGCTGCTGGCGCTGCGGCCGGACGTCCACTGCACGGGGACTGATTACACGGTCGACACCGTCCCAGAGCGCGAGACGGTGCGCGGCTACGGAGGACGCATCGCCATCGTTGGCGATCCGAAGGATCATTCGACCCGCGACCTGTTGACCCGCATCCGCGGCGAGCGATGAACATCCTGATCGTCCGGCTTGGCGCGCTTGGCGATGTCGTGCACACCATACCCGCGGCCGCGGCGCTGCGCTCGGCGTTTCCTGCCGCACGGATCGATTGGCTGGTCGACGCAAAACATCGCGCCATGGTCGATCTGGTGACCACGCTGGACGAGACCATCGCGCTCGAAGCGCCCTCGCTGGCGGCGTGGCGGGCCACGATCGATCGGCTGCGCCGCACGCCCTACGACATCGCCCTCGACCTGCAGGGACTGTTGAAGTCCGCGGTGCTCGCCCGCGCGTCCGGGGCGCCGCGCGTGATTGGATTTTCCATCTGGCATCTGCGCGAGAAGACCGCGCGGCCGTTCTACTCGGATGCGCACGAGGCCGAAGGCGGACACGTCATCGCCAAGAACCTGCGTCTGCTGCGCGCGCTCGGCATCGATGACGACGAGATCCGCTTTCCGCTCGCCGAGGTCGCCTCACCGGCGGCCGACGAACTGCGCTCGCGTGTTCCCGGCGCGTTCGCGCTGATCAATCCCGGAGCCGCGTGGCCCAACAAGCGGTGGCCTGCGGCGCGCTTCGGCGAGCTCGCCGCGTTCCTTCAGGGGCAGTGCGGCGTGACGCCCGTCGTTTTGTGGGGACCTGGGGAAGCGGCGGTCGCTGACGAAGTCGTCGCTGCGTCGAGCGGCACCGCGGTCGTCGCACCGCCAACGCGCGTACCGGATCTGGTGGCGCTGTCGCGGATGGCCGCACTCGTGGTGTCGGGCGACACCGGCCCGCTTCACATCGCGGCCGCGGTGGGGACGGCGACCGTGAGTCTGTTCGGGCCGACAGATCCCCTGCGCAATGGTCCGTTTCAACCGGCCGACGAAGCCGTCTCGCGCTTCGAGGCCTGCAAATGTCAGTACGAGCGCCGCTGTCATGAATCGCAGTGGTGCCTCGGCGACGTGACGGTGGCGGAGGTGTGCGCCGCAGTAAAGCGGCGTCTGCCATGAACCCGACCGGCGGGCGATTCGGACGATGGCGGGTCGGGCTCGCGGCAGCGCTCGCGCGACGGCGGGTTACGCTCGGCTACGCGCTTGGCATCGTCGCGTTCTGGTTCGCCGATCCGACCGGTCCGTCGCTGGCGATCGGCGCGGTGGTTGGCGCGCTCGGTGAGGGGTTCCGCATCTGGGCGGCGGGGCACCTCGAAAAGGGGCGGGAAGTGACGACCACCGGTCCGTACGCGTGGACTCGCCATCCGCTCTATCTCGGCTCGACGATCATGGGCGTCGGGCTCGCCATCGCGTCACACAGCGTCCTGGTCGCGATGCTGGTGCTGTCGTACCTGGTGGTAACCATCCTCGCCGCGATCAGCTCCGAGGAAGCGCACCTGACAGACAAGTTCGGCGCGGACTACCCCGCGTACCGGCGGGGCACGGCACCCGCCGGACGCCGGCGATTCAGTCTCGAGCGCGCGACACGCAACCGCGAGTACCGCGCGCTGGCGGGACTTATTGCCGTGTTCGCATTGTTCGTGGCGAAATACTTGTTCGCGGCGTGACAACGCTTGCCGGGGTCTCGGCCAAACGCTATACTTGGTTGTTCGGGCAAGTGCTGTCGGTCGTGCCGGGGCGGTTAGCTCAGTTGGTAGAGCACCGGCTTTACACGCCGGCTGTCACAGGTTCGAGTCCTGTACCGCCCACCAGCCTTCGCGCGGCTGAATGCTGACTGCGCTGCGGCTGGCAAGCCACCGCTCGCACGCGACGGCAGGCGAGGTTCACGGGTCAGGACACGCGCACGACCAACGCGCGAGATACATACCGACCTTTGCGGGGTCGTAGTTCAGTTGGTTAGAACGCCGGCCTGTCACGCCGGAGGCCGCGGGTTCGAGCCCCGTCGACCCCGCCAATTTTATCTTCATCCGGGGGACTTCGTCCCCCGGACCCCCTTACACGCTCTCTCGCTTGCCGCTTCGCGGCTGCGCTCCGTTCGCGTGCGCTCGTGCGCGGCGCGCACTCGCGTCGATTGGAGCCGCGCCGTCGGACTCGCCGACACGCTCTCTCGCCGTGCCCGCTTCGCGGCTGCTCCGTTCGCGTGCATTCGTGCGCGGCGCGCACTCGCGTCGATCGGGGCTTCGCTCCTCGGACCCCCTTACACGATCTTCCGCTTGCCGCTTCGCGGCTGCGCTCCGTTCGCGTGCGCTCCGTTCGCGGCGCGCACTCGCGTCGTGTGGGCTTCGGCCGTCAGACTCTCCACCACGTTCAATCGCGCTAACCGTCGTGCACTTGCGGGACACGCCCAGAAGACCGCATCCGCGATACGGTAAGGGACCGGACGGGATCCTTCAGCGCTGAAACGTACTACCGGCACCGCAGCCGATCGTGATTAAGTTTTGAGTCGTGAGCATTGCATTTCCCGTGTTCGTGCGCGCAAAAGATTCGGGCGACATCGATTGCTTCGCATCGAGAGAGGAGATGCAGCGCCAACTCGAGCGCATCGACGTTGAGAACCGCGAGTATGAAGCGTGGGACAGCCTCGGCGCACCGTTGGAACTGCGCGTCCAGGAACCTCTCTGGCTTGCCCTTGATCGCGCTGACAAGTCAGTTCAAGACGCACTTCATACGGCCCTCATGGCGTATGCGACGCGGCTAGGCCTCGTCGTGACGGACGCCGAACGCCTCAG
>JBKPSE010000465.1:0-7328 GCA_046765855.1 Acidobacteriota bacterium
GCCGATCACGGTGAAGGCGCGCGACGGCCAGACGGATTTGTATGGACTGATGTACCGGCCGACGACGCTCGACACGTCGAAGAAGTATCCGATCATCAATCACATCTACCCGGGTCCGCAGACCGGGAGCGTCGGCGGCCGCAACTTCAACGCCGCGCGCGGCGACAACCGCGCCCTCGCCGAGCTCGGCTTCATCGTCGTCGAGATCGACGGCATGGGTACGCCGTGGCGGTCGAAGAAGTTCCATGATGCGTATTACGGCAATCTCGGCGACAACACGCTGCCCGATCAGATCGCGGCGATGAAGCAGCTCGCGCAGAAGTATCCGTTCATCGACATCGAACGCGCGGGGATTTGGGGCCACTCGGGCGGCGGCTATGCGACCGCCGCGGCGATGTTCAGGTATCCGGACTTCTTCAAGGTTGGCATTTCAGAGTCCGGCAACCACGACAACCGCGTCTACGAGGACGACTGGGCGGAAAAGTGGATGCCGCTGCTCACCGAACAGACCAAAGCCGTCTACGAGGACCAGGCCAATCAGACGCACGCCAAGAACCTGAAGGGCCATCTGCTCCTTGCTCACGGGACGATGGACAGCAACGTGCCGCCGAACAACACGCTGCTCGTGGTCGACGCGCTGATCAAAGCCAACAAGGACTTCGATCTGATCATGCTGCCGAACCAGCGCCACGGGTTTGGCGACGCCTCCAACTACATGACACGCCGCCGCTGGGACTATTTCGTCAAGCATCTGCTCGGCGTCGATCCGCCGAAAGAGTACGAGCTCAAACCGCCGGCGGGCGGACGGCGAGGCAGCGAGCAGTGAGCGCGGCCATCTAGCGATCGGGGAATCGGTTGATTGGTGCGCCGGTTACCGTGCGCCCGGGCCGCGCAGGACTTTGCCGGGCAGCGCGTTCGTCGCCTTGCCCGCCGCAATCACCGGCACGCCGTTCACCAGCACGTAGTCCATGCCCTGCGAGAGCTGATTCGGCTGCGCGAACGTCGCCTTGTCAGTGATCGCGGCGGCATCGAAGACGACGACGTCCGCCCACATGCCCGTTTTGATCACGCCGCGATCGCCGAGGCGGAGCTTCTGCGCCGGCAGCGACGTCATCTTGCGGATCGCCTCCTCCAGCGAGAGCAGCTTGTCCTCGCGGACGAACTTGCGCAGGATGCGCGGGAAGGTGCCGTAGGCGCGCGGATGCGGATGTTCCTGCCCGAGCAGTCCTGCCGGCGCCGTCCCCTGCGAGTCGTTGTTGAACGCGACCCACGGCTGCGCCACGGCCAGGGCGACATCCGCCTCGGACATTCCGAACACGGCCACGTAGGTGAACGCGTGATCCTTGATGAGGATGTCGAAGATGGTATCAATCGGATCCGTCTTCCACAGCGCGGCGACCTCGGCGAGCGTCTTTCCCTGAATCGATTTCAGCTCCTCGTTCTGCACCGCCCCGATCAACACGGCCTCGGGCCCGGGGATTTCCTGCCATTCGTTGTCCCACGATCGGTCGTCCGATGACAGCAGGTCCTTCTTGATCCGGGCGCGTGTTTGCGGATCCTTCAACCGTGCGAGCAGCTTTTCTTCGCCGCCGTCGTGCGCCCAGGGCGGAATGAACGCGGAAAACGAGTTGAACCACGCGGTGTAGCCGTAAGTGTCGGCGGTGATGTCGACGCCGTCCCGGCGCGCCTGCTCGATGCGCGCGACGATATCCTTCATCCGCCCCCAGTTGCGCTTGCCTGCGGCCTTCACGTGCCAGATTTCGACAGGGATGTCGGCGTCGTGTCCGATGCGAATGGCTTCGTCGAGCGCTTCGAGCACCGCCCCGGCTTCCGATCGCATGTGCGTCGCGTAGATGCCGCCGTAGCGCGACGCTTCGCGCGCGAGTGCGATCAGTTCTTCGGTCCGGGCGTAGGGAGCCGGCGGGTATTGCAGCGACGTCGAGACGCCGAACGCCCCCTCCTCCATCGCCTCGCGTACGAGCGCTTTCATCCGCTCGAGGTCGGCCGCCGCCGGCTGTTTGTCGTCGTCGCCGAGCACCATGCGGCGCACCTGAGTCGCGCCAACCAGGTGCGCCATATTGATGCCGAGACCTTGCTTTTCGACGCGGGCGAAGTACTGCGCGAACGTGCGCCAGTCGGGCGTGAGCTTGAAGTGGTCGTAATCGACCTTGTCCGCCTTGATGATGGCGTCGTTGAGCGGCGCCGCCGATCCGCCTTCGCCGGTCAATTCCGTGGTGATCCCCTGGAAGATCTTCGACGGCAGATGCGGCTCGACGAGCACGGTCAGCTCCGACTGTCCAAGCATGTCGATGAAGCCAGGCGCGACGACACGTCCGCGCGCGTCGATGGTCTGTTTCGCGGCGCTGTCGCGGAGCCTGCCGGTTGCCGCGATCCGGCCGTCGCGAATGCCGACGTCCGCGGCATACCAGGGAGAACCGGTGCCATCGACGACCCGGCCGTTCGTGATCACGATATCGAAGGGGCGCTGCGGTGCTGGCTGCGCCAGCAGCATAACGGCCGCAGCCGCTACGAGGCTTCGCACGGTGGTCAAACGGTCACAGCCCGGAAGACGTCATGTCCTCCGGGTCTCCTCGCCAGCTGTGATCCTCCGGCAGCCGCGATTCTGATCATTGCGTTCCGATCTGCGCCGCCGGCACGCGCGTAGACGGGCCATGAAATATCGCGTTGAACAGCAGCTTGAACGTGCCGCGCGGCTGTGCGCGGAAATCGATCTGGCTGCCCATCGTCACCACATAGCCTTTGCCGACGTGGAAGGCGACGACGTTTGCCTGGTCACGAAGGAAATCCTCGCCGAGCAGCCAGCCGCTCTGCAGGATTGGACCGCGCGCCGGGTAACGCGAGACGGCCTCGCTCTGGATCGTGAAGCCCGGTTTCAATCGGTACGCCTGGTCTCCCTCGAAAAATACCGGCCAGGTCGCGGGCATCCCGAACGCGACCGGATGTTCGGTATTGAACTCGTTCTGCAGCAGCGAGCCCGGGCAATAGAACTGCAGCGGTGCCGCAGCGGCGCCCGATCCGCGACCGCCACCGCGCGCCTCGGGCAGCGATGCCTCGATGGGAAGATCCAAGAGCGCTCGCGCCGTCTCGACGGCGGAGCCAATCGCCACCAGCGTCCCGCCGCTCCGCACCCAGTCGGCGAGCTTCCTCCAGCCTTCCTCGCCGACGCCATAGGCCCACGCCCACTCCTTATCGTTGCGCTGCGGATTGAGGCCGTTGACGATGGTCGCGCGGCTGGTCCCGTCGGGGAGGACGATGGCATCGTACTGGGCCGCGAGATCGCCGCTGAAGTCGAAAGATGAAATCGCTTTGTGGTTGAAGCCGTATTGCTCGAACAGCCATTTCAGCCAGCCGGCGGGCATCACGTTCGCGCCGCGCCACAGTCCGATGCGGGTGTCGGGCTTCAAGCGGTACACGTCACCGCTGAGTGTGCGATCCGCCGCGCGCACGACCAGCCCCGTGTCGCGAGAGACCTGCGTCAGTATCCGAGTCGACTCGGCGGAAACCGGAACGATCCAGGTCCCCGCAGCGAGGCTGCTGCTGTCTGCGGCACGGAAGATCGACACTTTTGACGCCTGCAGCTTCGCAACGGCGAGGAACGCCGCGTTCGATCCCGGATCGATCAGGTAAGTCCCGCGCGCAGCGGCCGGAAATGTCGGAACGACAGGGTGGATCGACGTCACAAGATCGAGCGAGGCGTCGAACGGCGCGTCGATTTGATCGACGTCAACGCCCATCAGCAGGCCGAGCGTGTGGCCGGTGACGTCGTACGGCGGCTTCGGCGGCCCGCCCGGATAGAGGCGCAAGTCCGGGTACTTCTGCCGCTCCAGCATCGTTTTGGCGAACGCACCAGACGGCTGCGCCGTCTTGATCACCCACGAGCCGGCGCCGTATTGCTTGCCGCCGGCGGTAAAGGCAGTGCGCGCCTGGTGAATCTCGACATCGGCAATGCGCATGATGTCGAGGAGCTCGTACGCTTCGAACGGATCGCGCTGCGTCGCGGGGACGACGAACGCGTATGGTGCGGCGCTGCGGTTCACCCAGTCGGCGTGTATGCGATAGAAGTTCTCCAGCCAGTCCGTGCGATACCTGGCGACGAACGACATGCCGGCAAACGCCACGGTATTGCCGTAATCAACGATGTCGCGCAGGCGCCACGTGCTCTTGCGGTACGGCAGCGGAAAATTCCACCGCGCGTCCTGCGGTCCCATAGGCGCCCCGTCTGCATTGACCAGCGGATCGGCGAGGTTGACGCTCGCGATCTCGGTCAGGATCCGCGGCTGCCCGTGATAGACCATGTACTGCCGCGCCGGAGCCCACAGGTCGTAGCGCGACAGCCACTCGACGCCTCCTTTGCCCTCCGAGACGAGCGCTGACGCCATCGCCTGGCCGACGCTCGCGATCCCCTGCGCGATGATCGGATGCACGTTGGGATCGTAGGGATCGTCAAACGGCGGCACGAAGATGCGCGCGCCGCCCGATCCCATCTGGTGCATGTCGTGCGTGATGAGCGGCTTGTACTTGTTCTGGATGGCGACCGCGAGCCGTGTTTCCTTCTGCGTGAACATGAACCAATCGCGGTTGTCATCGTGGCCGACGTACTTGTGATAGAGGTCGGGGTAGGTGCGTGTGAACGGCGTCCCCTTCGTCTTGTACCAATGATCGACCACCAGGTACTGGCCGTCGGGGTTCTGCGACGGAACCAGCAGCACGACGACGTTGTCGAGGATCTGCTTGATCTCAGGACCGGTGTCGGTGGCCAGCCGATGCGCGATTTCAATCAGCGACTGCGTGTTCCCGACTTCGGTCGAGTGAATCGTGCCGTAGACGAAGTAGAAGGCGCGCCCTTCCTCCGCGAGCCGCTTTGCCTCCGCGGCGGTCAGACCGCGCGGATCCGCGAGCCGCCGGTTGATGTCGACGAGACGATTCAGCCTGGCGAGGTTCTCCGGCGCACTGATCGTCGCCAGCACGTACGGATTCCCCATCGTCGTCTTGCCCACCTCCTCGAACTTGAGCCGGTTGGTCGTCTTGGCGAGATGCTGGAGGTACTCGACGATCTTCGGGTAGCGTGCGAGCTCGCCGTCGGCGCCAATGTGAAAGCCGAAGAATCGATCCGGTGTCTGCGTCGCTCCTGCCTGCAGCACCAGGGCGACGACTGCAGCAACCAACAGGCTTCTCATTGCCGGCCAACTCCGCTCGAGCTCAGGAGCTCAGAAATTTCCAGGCCCGCCGCGGCCGCGCTGCGGCGGCGCGCCAATGCCGAGTTTTTCGATGCGCCGCGTCTTCATGTTGTAGACGTCTCCGGCTGACAGCACGAAGTACGGCTTCTCCCACGGCTGGTAGAGCCTACTGTTGTCGTGGACGGCGACCTTCCATGCGCCCATCACCTCGAAGCGATCGCCTTTGACAATGATCGCGGTCGCCTCGGAGAGGCCGATGCCGAGCAGGTTCGGGTACTTCTGTATGACGGGAATCAGGTGATCCCAGCGATTGCGCGTGTTGATGTGCTGATCGATGGCGACCTTGCGCAGGAACTTGAAGGCCTGCTGGTGGTTCGGCTCCGCGGTCATCATCACGTCCGGCCCCGACGTGTCGCCGCGCACGAGATATTCACCCTGGATCGTCGCGCCCGCGGAGCTGCCGCCGATGACGCCGCCGCGCTCGAGCACCTTGTGGAACTCGCGGTACGCGAGCGTGTTCGCGTACGAATCGACGATGTTCCACTGCCGGCCGCCGTTGAACCAGACACCGTCGGCGGTGCGCAGCACCCTGACGAATTCCTCGGTGTCGGCTACCTTCGGATCGTGCGTATGGAGCATCTTCACGTTCTTCAGGCCGAGTCGCACCCATGGCGCGACGATCCGCTGTTCGTCATAGGCGACGAGGTCCCCTTGCGCGTTGCGATTGCCGCCGGCGGTGGGGACGATGACGAAGTTCTTGTCCGGTCCGCCGGCGAGTTCGATGAACTTCTCGTTGATGCCGGATCCGGTCAGGTTGCCGCCGCCGACGATGAGCAGCGTGCCCTGAGCCGGTCCGTACTCGGGCGCGTCGGCCTGCTGCGCTCGCGGCAGCGGCCCGGCGGCAAGAAGCGCGAGGACTGCAAGAGGAAACGCGACGCGGCGGCGCATGGCTACCGGCGTGAAGATGGCGGCACGATGCCGTTCATGCGGAAGTAGGTGACCAGGTTGCCGTAGTGCTCGTTGTCGTGCCCCACCTGCAGCACGAGCACGGAGGTGCGCGGCCGCTGTCCTTCGCCGAACGGATTCTCCACCATTTCCCCGGCGCTGGCGTCGGTCAATGCCGTGAACGCTGCGTCGCAATACGCGATCGCATCAGTGGTGGCCTTGACGATCGCGGCGCGTCCTTTGGCGTTCTTTTCGAAATAATCCTCCGCGTACGGCGTCTTCTCTTTCTTCGCCGAGGCGCAGATCGCATAGCTCGCGCCCGCGACGTGCGCGAGGATTTCACCAAAGGAGCGGACGCCGTCCACCGGACGGTAGTCGAAGGTGACTTCCGGCATCAGCTCGGCGGACTGCTGGATGTTCCGCTTCACGCTGTTCCACTGCGCGCGAATGCCGTCGCTGATCGGGTTGGCCGACGCCGTGGACGTGGTCGACTGCGCGGCAGCCGGAACGGTCATCGCCGCGAGAAGCAATACTGTGAACGTGGTACGCATCGAGATCATCTCCTGTAGACACGCGAGTGTATCGTGGTCGACAACGCGGCACTCATCGCACGTATTTCCAGTTGCGGACCTTGCCTTCGGCCATCCACTGCACCGCGGTCGCGAGCCGGCGGTCGCGCGTCGCGTCGGTCTTGGCGTCGGTAATCCACTCGATGTATTCGCGCTTGCATGACGGGCTGAACGCCTCGAAGGTCGCGTGCGCCTTCTTGTTGTTCCTGATTGCGGCGAGCATGTAGGCTGGCGCGGTCAACGGCTTCTTCGGCGCCTTCGCCGGGCGCGGCACTTTGATGCCCGCCTCGTTCAGCGCCGCCGCTTCCCTGACCATACGCACGAGCGCCGCCTCGGACGGCACGTCGCCGATCGACTCGAAGCGGCCGAAATTGCCCATCGCGTCGGCGCCCCGATCTTTGGGCGCCGTCTTCATCAGGCTCGCCTTCCAGAACCCCATGACCGCGTGCGCCTTGAACGCCGCCATGCTGCACAGCGGACCTTTGTACTCGAACGAGGGCATGCCCCACTTGACCGTTTCGACGACGTCAGGACAGCCGGCGTGGACCGCTTTGCGAATGCGGTTGAGGATTGGCTTGGCGAAGGGCTGGGCCCTGGCGATGTACGCGTCGATACG
>JBKPSE010000466.1:0-2770 GCA_046765855.1 Acidobacteriota bacterium
GTCAGATGTGTATAAGAGACAGGAACAAGACCGGCGACTGGATCGCTTACGCGGTGTCTTCCACCGACGCTGCCAAGGACGGCGCCTTCGCCCGCAGGATTGCCGATGGCGCCGTCAAGGCGCTGCACACCGGACGCGGCCACTACAAGGGTCTCGCGTTCGACGAGGCGGGAACACAGCTCGCCTTCCTCAGCGACGAAGCGGAATACGCTCAGAAGATTTCGCCGTATCGCCTCTATTACTGGAAAGCGGGAGACGGCCCCGCGACTGAGATCGTCTCCGCGTCGACCGCCGGCGTGCCCAAAGGCATGGTGGTGAGCGAATACGCGCCGCCGCGCTTTTCCAAGGATGGCGCGCGTCTCTACCTCGGGACTGGCGCGCCGCCGCCCGCGCCGCGCGATCCGAACGACAAGACGCCGGAACCGGTGAAGGTCGATCTGTGGAGCTACAAGGATCCGCTGATCCAGCCGATGCAGAAGGTTCGCGACCAGCAGGAACGCGAGCGCAGCTACCGCGCGGTGGTCCATCTCGCGGACAAGCGGTTCGTACAGCTCGCTACGCAGGACCTGCCGAACGTGAATGCCGGCGACGAGGCGGCGCTGCTGCTCGGCACCTCCGAGATCCCGTACCGCCAGGAAATCTCCTGGGATCAGACGTACAACGACGTCTATCTGCTCGACCTCAGAACGGGAAAACCGAAGAAGGTGCTCGAGCATTGGGGCAACGCGGCGACCATGTCGCCGGGCGGCAAGTACGTGCTGCACTTCGACGAGCGCACCGGCCATTGGCTGACCTACCGCGTCGCCGACGGCGCGCGCGTCAATCTCACCGAAAAGATCGGCGTGAAGTTCCAGCAGGAAAACAACACGCCGGACCTGCCGGGTCCGTACGGAACGGGCGGCTGGACTGGCGACGACAAGTCCGTGCTGCTCTACGACAAATACGACATCTGGGAGGTGAAGCCGGACGGCAGCGGCGCGCGCATGGTGACCAACGGCGAAGGACGCAAGCAGGATCTCGTCTTCCGCTACCGCTCGTTCGATCCGGAGGAACAGACGGTCCCTGCGAACAAGCCGCTGCTGCTCTCGACCACGAACGATCGGACGCGTGCGACCGGCTTCTACCGCATCGCCAGCCTCACCACGGCGGCGGCGCCCGAGAAGGTCGTCATGCTCGACAAGGCGTTTGGCGCGGTGACCAAGGCCAAACACGCCGACACCGTCGTATTCACGCTCTCGCGCACCGAAGAGTTCCCCGATCTATGGATCAGCGACGCCAGCTTCAAGGACATGAAGAAGGTGTCGAACGCTAATCCGCAGCAGGCGGACTACGTGATGGGCAGGTCAGAGCTGATCGAATACGTCAACGCCGACGGCAAGAAGCTGCGCGCGATGTTGACCAGGCCGGAGAATTTCGATCCGGCGAAGAAGTATCCATTGATGGTCTACATCTACGAGGAGCTGACGCAGGGGCTGCACAGCTATGCGGCGCCAAACGTCGGCACCAGCATCAACATCCCGCGCTACGTCAGCAACGGCTACGTCGTGCTGCGGCCCGACATCATCTACGACGTCGGGTATCCGGGCCAGAGCGCGGAGAAGTGCGTCATCCCGGCGGTCAATACCGTGCTTGCGATGGGCTTCATCGATCCAAAACGGATCGGCATCCAGGGGCATTCCTGGGGCGGCTATCAGATTACCTACCTGGTCACGCGCACCAATATGTTCGCCGCCGTCGAAGCCGGCGCGTCGGTCTCGAACATGATCAGCGCGTATGGCGGCATCCGCTGGGGCACCGGCATGTCGCGCGCGTTCCAGTACGAGAAGACGCAGTCGCGCATCGGCGCGCCGCCGTGGGACGCGCCGCTGCAGTTCATCGAGAACTCCCCCATCTTCTGGGTGAAGAAGGTGCAGACGCCGTATCTCACGATTCACAACGACGAAGACGACGCCGTGCCGTGGGAACAGGGCATCGAGTGGATCAGCGCGATGCGGCGGCTGGGCAAAGAGGCCTACATGTTCACCTTCAACGGCGAGCGGCACGGCCTGCGCGATCGCAACAATATGAAGTACTGGACCGTCCACATGGACGAGTTCTTCGATCACTACCTGCTCGGCAAGCCGCGTCCGGAATGGATGGACAAGGGCGTCCCCTATCAGGAACGCGGCAAGCGCGACGTCTCGCCGCTCTTCAAGAAGAAGACGGCGACGACGTCCACCTCGCAGCAGCAGGAGCGGCCATGAACAGAGGGCGAGCTGCCGCTGCCTCCGTGGCGCTCGCCGCGCTCGCCGCACTGGCCCCGGCGGCGCGCGCCCAATCCAGGAATGCGGCGCCCGTGGGCATCGACTTCCGCGCGCTGACCGAGAGCGGCGATCAGGTGACCGATCTCAAACCGGAGGAGATCCAGCTCAAGGTCAACGGGAAAACCCGGCAGATCGTGTCGATGAACCTGTTCCGCACGACCGCCGACGCGCCGCCGTCCGGCACACAGCTCCCGCCGCCGTACGCGACCAACACGGTCGGGATGAACGGCCGCACCATTCATATCTTGATCGATGACGACTCGATCGGGCCCGGACGCGAAGGTCAGGTCCGTGAAGCGGTGCGGTTGATCACGAACGAGCTCGGCCCCGCCGACCGCGTCGGCGTCCTCACGCCGCAGGGGCAGTTGAACATGCGCCCCGGCGCCGAGCCGACGAAGGTGCGACTCGCCGTCGACGCGCTCGCCGGACGCGGCGCGCCGAGCGAAACGGAACAGGACGCGCAATGC
>JBKPSE010000467.1:0-6172 GCA_046765855.1 Acidobacteriota bacterium
CTGATCGGGTGGACGTGACGCCTTCGTCGTCACCCCAGGCTGGGTGCGCCGGACCTCTGAACGCGCTCCCTTGTACCGCCCCTCGCGCTAAGAGTAGCCGTCCGTTTCTAGTCGTGCCAACTGCATGTCTCGCACCTCGCAAGTAGCAGGGCGAGCGCGGTCAGCTAGACCGCCTCCGCCGGTTCATCGGGGAAACGCTTTCAGCGAATGGCTTCGATGTTCGGGCAAAAGTCGAGTGCCGGCGCAACGGCCTCACTGCGCCTTAGCCGCAAGCCGCACGTCGTCGTGTGTGAAAACGGCAAACACGAACGGCTGCGATTCGAGAAAGTGCGCCAGATCGCGCAACGTCAGATGAAGAGCCGACAGCCGATCCTCATCGACGAACATTTGGCTGTTCTCCGGTTCGAAGGATGTAATCAGCCGCTTCGCCTCAGGATCAAACTTCTCGTGCAACAGGTCGACGATCGACTGCGCAAAGTGTCGACGGTCCGGCGACGACGGTTCCGACGGCATGCCATGGTCCGCGGTCACCGCGAGAAGATAGTTGTTACCAACCTTCGCCTCCAGCGCTCGCAGCATTCGCGCCAGGTGACGGTCCATCGCGCCGAGAGTGACGCGGAGCTCGCTCGAATCCGGACCGTACTTGTGGCCGACGAAATCGGCGCCCTTGTAATTGAGCAGAATGAGATCCGCGACGGTGTCGGCGCCCACTGCCTCGCGCTCGATCATCGCCGTCATCGCATCGGCTTCGAATGCCGGAAACAGCGCAGAATAGCGGACAGCGGCAGCCGAGTCGATGCTGTGACTCATCCACTGCCCGTCAGCCTGCCACAGTACGCTCGCGTTTCGATCCTTCAGGTACGCCGGCAGCCGGAAGCAATTGGAGTTCGTGGTCCAGTTGCCCGTCTGTTGATCGTAGCTTGCGAGCACGACTGGCGTTCCATTCAACTGACACGCGCCATGCCCCGCGAGCGGCGTCGCCGCTCGGTCGATGCTACCCTGTGCCAGCACGATCGCGCGACCAGCCGTCGCAAGCTGCCAGACGTCGGCCAGCGTCAATGCCATCAGATCGCGCGGCAGTCCTCCAGCGAACATATCGTCGCGCCGTCCGTGAATGCGATCGTACACGCTGACGCCGGTGATTCCGTGCACGCGAGGATCGGCGCCCGTCGAGATCGTCGAGTGCCCCACTGCAGTGTTGGAGGGCAGAACGTTCACCCGCGCCTGAGTGAACCAGGCACTCTGCTGACGTAGAGCGGTCAGCGTTGGCATCGATGCGGCGTAGCGATCGAAGTAATCCGGGCGCATGCCATCCAGGACGAGCAGCATCACCACTCGCGGTCGAGCAAAGCCCCTCCGCAAAACCGGTAATACATGGCCTGTCGCTGTCGGGGCCATCTGTACGCCAAGCGACGCCGCAAGCGTAGGCGCGACGTCCTGCTGCGAGGCTGGGACCGAGAACACACCTGTGTTCACCGCAGGACCCGCAAACATCAACGGAATCGAGACGTCGTAGGACCACGGTGAACCGTGCATGTACCCGACGTTCGGGTCAGGCCGCGTGATGAAGTCGCCTTCACGCGGGACGATCAGGAGTTGGCCCGTTCGGCCGGGAAAATACGCGCGCGCGAACATCTCCAGGAAGCGCTGTCGCGCTGCGGCGTCACGTGGCGCGGCACGGCGGATTCGCCGAGCGTCGCGCTCAGACGGCTGCGTGACCTGCGCGCCCGAAGCCGTCCACGTGATCGCGACCAGGCCCAGGGCGAGGAGACTGGCACCGTATCGGAGCAACTTTGAGAGGACTACGGCCCGCCACCTCGTCATGCTGGCTCCATCGCTTCACACCGGATGACCGTACTGGGCCGCGAAGACACCGAACTGCTCGTGGGATTATCGTCTGCGATTGCGTTGTTCGCTGCTCTAAGTTGCTGGTGCCAGTGGGCGCGAGCTGGTGAGCCTAATAGAAGTCGAACCAGTTCAGGCAGCGTTTTGGACGAACCAGGTTCGAAAATCGTCCCTGACACCCAGCCAATTCACCTAAATCCACGCGAGGTACGGCGGCATGGAGCGCTGACACGATGAGATCTCGCCGCCGCGGCGTCGCCGCGAAGCCTCGCAACCGCCTCGCGCTCGAGCGCTAGCCGGCGCGAAGTGCCCGCGTCGGGTTGAGACGTACCGCGCGTAACGCGGGGACGTAACACGCCAGCGCGGCAACCGCCAGCAGCGCCGGCGGGACGATCGCGAACGTCAGCGGATCGAGCGGCGTGACGCCAAAGAGCAGGGTTCGCAGCAGGCGTACGGCGAAGAACGCCGCAACGATGCCAATGCCGACACCAGCGAGGGCGGGCCTGAGCCCCTGCATCACAACGAGGCGGCAAACATCGGCGCGCGTCGCTCCGAGCGCCATCCGCACACCGATTTCCGCAGTCCGCTGCGACACCGCATACGACACGACGCCGTAGAGTCCGATCGCGGCCAGCACCATCGCCAGCGCAGCGAATCCGACGAACAGCGACAGCGTGAATCGCCGATCCGACGTCGACCGTCCGACGAGATCGTCCATCGTGCGCACCTGCGCGACGGGCAGACTGGGATCCAGAGAATGGATCGCGCTACTGATACTAGAGGCTACCGACAGCGGCTCGACGGCCGTGTGGACGAGGATTGTCGCGCCGTTGGATCCGAGACCGAGGAGCGGACGATAGAGCGACGGCCGGATTGGCGCCTCGAGCGCGGGCACCACGTCTCCGACGATGCCGACGATTTCGTAGCGCGGCGCAGGAATGCCCTGCAGCCGTTCCCGCTGGACCTCGAAGTCAAAGAACACCCGCTTGCCGATGGGGTCCTCGCCTTCGAAGAACGCTTTCGCCATCGCCTGGCTGATGACGATCGTTCCCAGACGCGGGTGCTGCGGATCGGACCCGACACCGTCTGCGTTGGTGAACCACCGGCCGCGCAGGAGCGGAATACCGGCGGCGGTGAAATACCGGGGATCGACGGACTTCTCTTCGGCCGACAGGAATTTGCCGGGCGTATACGGCCGGCCTTCGATGTAGAAGAACAGGACGTTGCAGGTGCCGATGAGCGGTGGACACGATGTCAGCCCCGCCGACCGCACACCAGGCACCGCCTGCAATCGATCGCCCAACTCGGTGAACCACGCCGACCGGTTGACCGGACTGGGATAGCGCGTCACCGGCAAGGACACGCTCATCGTCAGAGTGTGATCGACGCGAACGCCGGGCTTGACGTCGTATAGGCGCGCCAGGCTTCGGATCAGCAATCCGGCGGCTACCAGGAGCACCACCGACAGCGAGACTTCCGCCGCGACGAGAACGGCGCGAAAACGTCCCTGACCGCGGCCGGCTGTCGCCGATCGCGTCGCGTCCTTGAGATCGTCGGTGACCTCCTTCCGCGTTCCGCGCAGCGCCGGAAGCAGACCGACGATCACGCCCGTGAGCAGCGACACCGCAAAGCTAAAACCGAATACGACCGGGTCGATCGGCATCGCGCCGGGCGGCAGCACCGAATCGGCGCCCGGGGCGTGCGTCGCGAGGGCGCGTGCCGTCCATACGGCAAGCGCCAGACCGGCGGCGCCGCCGATGAGTCCGAGCGCGATGCTTTCGGTCAGCAGTTGGCGAACGATGCGCTGCCGTCCCGCGCCGAGCGCGAGACGGACGGCGAATTCGCGCGTGCGCGCGGTCGATCGCGTCAGCATCAGATTTGCGAGGTTGAAGCAGGCGATCAGCAGGACGCACGTGACTGCGACGAGCAGGACGAGAAGCGGCGTTTTCGCGTCGGTGACCAGCGAGTCGTGCAGCGGGACGCCGATCGCACCGCGGCCCGTGGACTCCTGCGGATGGGCGGCCTTGTACGCCGCTGAAATCGTATCGACCTGCGCGATCGCCTGATCGATCGGGATGCCGGAGCGGACGCGGCCAATCGCCTGCAGGAAGTGCAGGTCGTGCCGCTGCCAGAGCCGCGGCGCCAGCTGGGTCCTGAGCGGCACCCAAAGGTCCACCGTGCGGCTTGGAAAGGCGAATGCCTTCGGCATCACGGCGATGATTTCGTAATCCCGATCGTCCAGGCGGATGCCGCGGCCAACGGCGTGCGCATCGGCGCCAAGGTCGCGCTGCCACAGGCCGTAGCTGACGATGACGACACGAGGCGCGCCGAAGCGATCCTCGTCTGCGGCGAATGGCCGGCCCGCGAACGGCGCCACGCCGAGCGTGGCGAAGAGATTGCCCGAGCAGGCGCAGGCGATCACCCGCCGGGGCTCGAAGCCCGGCGTATCGGTGGCCAGCGTCATGGCCTGGGTGGTGTAGCCGCTGATCGACTCGAAGCTGGTCGCCGACTCCTGCCAATTGGCCAGGTTCCCCGGCGCCGGCGACATCACTCCGTCGTTGCCGGACGCACTGCGCTCCGACAGCGTCACCAGCCGATCGGGCTGCCCGTAAGGGAGCGGCTTCAGCAGGAACGCGTTGACGATGGTGAAAATCGCCGTGTTGGCGCCGATGCCGAGTGCGAGTGAGCCGACCGCCGTCAGCGTGAATGCGGGCGATTTGGCGAAGGTCCGCGCCGCGTAGACGAGATCCCTGACGGTGTCCTCCACCAACGTGACGCGCCGCGTGTCGCGGCACTGCTCTCTGGCCGATTCGATCGAGCCGAAGTCGCGCCGTGCCGCAGCGCGTGCTTCGGCCGACGTCATGCCGTCGGCGATGTACTGTTTCGTCAGCTGCTCGACGTGCATATCGAGCTCGCGCCGCAGATCGGCGTCGACGCGCGACGAACGGAAGAGGGAGCGAAGACGGTGGACGACGATTCTGGCGAGCCGCACTGCCGTCGACTCCTACGCGGTCTCGATCAGGAGGCGAACGGCCGACGACAGCCGCTCCCACGTCTTCAGCTCGCGCTCGAGCTGTTTCCGCCCCTCGCGCGTCAGCGCGTAGAACTTCGCGTTGCGCCCGAGATCGGATGCTTTCCATTCGGCTCGAATCCACCCCTGTTGCTCCAGTCGATGGAGGGCCGGATAAAGCGAGCCCTGCCCCACGGACAGGATGTCGCGCGACAGCACCTGAATGCGCTTCGAGATGCCCCATCCGTGAAGGGGCTGGCGCGCGATGGTCTTGAGGATCAGGAGATCAAGAGTGCCCTGGAGCAGGTCGGACGGCTTCGGCATCGATACCTCGATGGTCGACACTAATACCACGACTATCGACAACAATCAAGGCGCGACGTGTCTGTGGGCTCACGCAAACGGTCGAACCGCACGAGTTGGACCGACGCGATCGCTGCTTTTCGCCATCGTGCGGGACGATAGCGTGCTGGAGAGCGTCGACGCGGACTGCTCGCTTCACGCCACGTGCGCGCGCGTCACGTCCGCAGGGCGCGAAGACGCCGCGACGTCAACGGACGGCCGACGAGCGCGCCGCTGGCGAATCGTGCGAACGATCAACGCGGCGTCGCGGCCGACGCCGTGGATCATCGTCGACGATACCGAGTGCTGGAAGTGCTGGCCGACGAAGTAGAGGCCCGGTTCGCCGTCGACGAGTCCGCTGGTCTGGCGTGGTTCGCCCTTCTCCTCGAAAATCGGCAGATCGATCCAGGACAGCCCGAGGTCGTAGCCCGTGCACCAGATGACGTTGGCGACATCGAGGCTGCGGCCGTCGGCCAGTTGCGGCCGTCCGTCCTTGACACCGGTGACTTTGTCCACCCAACGCACGCCAGCGCCGTCCAGTTCGACGCGCCGCTGACGGATCCGCGGCAACCCCGCGCTGATCATCTTCCCTCGCGCCTTGCGTCCGATCGGCGTCCTGACCGTGAGGAGGCGGTGAAAGACCACGCGGAAGAGCAGCGGCAGCACGACGCGCTGCACCCATGGGTTCTTCATGTTGAACGGCATCGCGCCGACGTCGCGGCCCGCGATCCACGTCGGGTGCGCCGGCGCAGTCTCCATGGCGATCTCCGCGCCCGAGTTGGCGGTGCCCACGATCAGCACGCCCCCGGGCTGCAGCTGCGACAGCGACTTGTACTCGCACGAGTGGAGCTGGACGATCTCGGGAGACAGCTCTGCGGCGAACGCCGGGACCTTTCGTCCTTGATAGCTCGCCATTGCCACCACCACATCGTCCGCCTCGAAGTGGTGCGAGCCGGCGTCCACCAGATACCGGTT
>JBKPSE010000468.1:0-6273 GCA_046765855.1 Acidobacteriota bacterium
GTCGTTGACCAGCACGGCGGCGTTGCGGTCGAAGCGGATGTAGCTGCCGTCCTTGCGGCGCTGCTCCTTGACCGTGCGCACGATCACCGCCTTGACCACCGCCCCCTTCTTCACGTTCGACTCGGGGGTCGCTTCCTTCACCGACGCGGTGACGATGTCGCCGAGCCGCGCGTAGCGGCCGGTGGAGCCGCCGATCGGATTGATTACCGCAATCTTTCTCGCGCCGGAGTTGTCAGCGACGTCGAGGATAGAACGCATCTGAATCATGGCTGTTCTCCCGAACTGCCTTCGTCAATCGCCAGTCGCCAATCGTCAATTTCAATCGGCGCCCGGCAATCGGCAAGCGGCAATCGCTAAATCTCCTTCGCCTTCTCGACGATCGAGGTCACCACCCAGCGCTTGCGCGCGCTCAGCGGACGGCTCTCCACGATCGACACCTTGTCGCCGACCTTGGCCTCGTTCTTCTCGTCATGCGCGAGGAACGTGGAGGTGCGCTTCTTGGTCTTGCCGTAGAGCGGATCGCGCACCTGGCGCTCGATCGCGACTTTGACGGTCTTGTTCATCTTGTCGCTGACGACAACGCCAGTGACGCTTGCCTTGGTGGCCATCGCCTACACCGACTCCTTCTCGCGCAGCACGGTCTTCACCCGCGCCAGATCGCGGCGCAGCGACTTCAGCTTGTGCGCCGCTTCGAGCTGGCCCATCGACTTCTGGATCCGCAGGCGGAACAGCTGATCGTCGAGATCCCGCTCGCGCTGCTTCAACTCGTCCGCCCCCAGATCGCGGAATTCCCCGATCTTCATACCGCCCTCTCTTCAGCGAACCGCGTCGCGAACTTGGTCTTGATCGGCAGCTTCGCCGCCGCCAGCCGCAGCGCTTCCTTGGCCTCGGTTTCGGTGACCCCTTCCATCTCGAAGAGAATCCGGCCGGGGCGGACGACGCACACCCACTCTTCCGGCGCACCCTTGCCCTTGCCCATGCGGACTTCCTGCGGCTTCTTGGTAATCGGCTTGTCGGGGAACACCCGCACCCAGATCTTGCCGCCGCGCTTGATGAACCGGGTCATCGCCACGCGCGCCGCTTCGATCTGCCGCGCCGTCATCCAGCAGGGCTCCATGGCTTTGAGGCCGTAGTTGCCGAACGAGACGTCGGACCCCCGCCAGGCCTTGCCCGCCATCCGGCCGCGCTGTTGTTTGCGGTATTTAACCTTTTTGGGCATCAACATACGACACGTCCCTTGTCCAACTCCTCAACTCCGCAATTCCCAATCGACTCCCAACCTCCAACTCCCGATTTCCAAACTTCGTTTGGTTTTTGTGGAGTTGTGGAGTTGTGGAGTTTCTATTTATCCCCGCGCTCCACCCGCGGCACGCCGCGGCGTGCGATAGTCTTCCTCGCGCCCGATCCGCGGCGCCAGACGCTCGCCCTTGTAGAGCCACACCTTCACGCCAATCGCGCCGTAGGTGGTGAACGCCTGCGCGAAGCCGTAGTCGATGTCGGCGCGCAACGTCTGCAGCGGCAGCTGGCCGTGCAGGTACCACTCGGACCGCGCGATCTCCGCGCCGTTCAGCCGGCCCGACACGCGCACCTTGATCCCGCGCGCGCCGAAGCGCAGCGCCGATTCGACCGCCTTGCGCATCGCGCGGCGGAACGCCACGCGCTTCTCGAGCTGCATCGCCACCGACTCGCCGATCAACTGCGCGTCGAGCTCAGGCTTCTGGATCTCCTGGATGTTGATGAAGACCTCGCGGTTGGTCTTCTTCTGGATCTCCTGCTTCAGCTTGTCGACTTCAGTTCCCTTGCGGCCGATGATGATGCCCGGGCGCGAGGTATAGATGTCGATCTTCAGCTTGTTCGCCGCGCGCTCGATCTCGATCTTCGAAACGCCGGCGTGGGCGAAGCGCGCTTTCAGCGTGTCGCGCAGCTTCAGATCCTCGTGCAGCAGCTTCGCGTAGTCCTTGTCGGCGAACCAGCGCGAGCGCCATGTCTTGTTGAAGCCGAGCCGGAATCCGTGTGGATGAACTTTCTGACCCATTCAATCAGTCTCCAGTTACCAGTTGCCAGTTACCAGCTAGGCCGTGGCTTTCTTCTTCGAGGTCTTGGCGCGCGCCGGAGCGGCGGCGCTCGCTTTCTTCTTTGGCGCGGCGCCCTTGCGGCGCGGTCTCGCGGCAGCGTCCCCTTCAGGAGAGGCGGAAGCGGCCACGACCTTCACCGGCTTCTCCGCGACGCGCACGGTCAGATGCGCGGTGCGCTTGACGACGCGGAACGCCCGCCCCATCGGCGCAGGGCGGATCCGTTTCTGCGACGGTCCCTGATTGGCAAAGCACGCGGTGACGAACAGGCGATCGACGTCGCCGCTGAAGCCGTCCTTGTTCTGCGCGTTGGCAATCGCGGAACGCAGCACCTTCTCGATGTCCTTCGCCACGCCCTTGCGCGCGAAGCGCAGCGTCGCGAGCGCGTGATTGACGTCGCGGCCGCGGATCAGATCGAGCACCAGGCCCGCCTTCTGCGCCGAGGTGCGGACGTACTTTGCCGTGGCGTGAGCTTCGATCGCCATTACGCGCCCGCCTTTCCGCCGCCCGCCGGTGCTCCGGCCGCCGGCGCCACCGCCGCGGCCTTGTCAGCCTTCGTCGTGTGCCCCTTGAACAGCCGCGTCGGCGCGAACTCGCCGAGCTTGTGCCCGACCATGTTCTCGGTGATGTAGACCGGGATGAACTTCTTCCCGTTGTGCACCGCGAGCGTGTGTCCCACCATCTCCGGGATCACGGTCGAACGCCGCGACCAGGTCTTGATGACCTTCTTCTCGCCGCCGCGGTTCATCACCTCGACCTTCTCGAGGAGCGGCACGTCGACGAAGGGGCCTTTCTTAAGTGATCTACTCATGTGCGATCCAAGCAATTTATCGTTTGCAGTCTGCAGTTGGCAGTTTGCAGAAAGTTCTTTCTGCTAACTGGCCGACTGCGAACTGCCAACTACTTCTGTCTCCGGGTGACGATGTATCGATCGGTGCGCTTGGCGTTGCGCGTCTTGTACCCTTTGGTCGGGATGCCCCACGGCGACACCGGATGACGGCCGCCCGACGTCTTTCCCTCACCGCCGCCGAGCGGATGATCGACGGGGTTCATCGCGACGCCGCGCACGTGCGGCCGGATGCCCAGCCAGCGGCTGCGGCCGGCCTTGCCGATCGACACGTTCTCGTGATCGATGTTGCCGACCTGGCCGATGGTCGCGTAGCACTCGACGTTGATCTTGCGGATCTCGCCGGACGGCATCTTCACCGACGCATATTCCCCTTCGCGCGCCACCACCTGCACGCCCGATCCGGCGCTGCGCGCGATCTGACCGCCGCGTCCGGGACGCAGCTCCACGTTGTGCACCATCGTGCCCAGCGGAATGTTCTTCAGCGGCAGCGAATTCCCCGGCAGAATGTCGACGTTGTCGCCGGCCACGATCGTCGTGCCGACGTTGAGGCCCACCGGATGCAGGATGTAGCGCTTCTCCCCGTCCGCGTAGGTCAGCAGCGCGATGCGCGCCGAGCGATTCGGGTCGTACTCGATGGTCGACACCGTCGCCGGGATGTTGCGCTTGTCGCGCTTGAAGTCGATCACGCGGTAATTGCGCTTGTGCCCGCCGCCGCGCCACCAGGCGGTGAGCTCGCCGTGGTTGTCGCGCCCGCCGGACCGCTTCAGCGGCTCGACCAGCGGCTTGTGCGGCTCGCTCGTGGTGATGTCGTCGAACGTCTGGACGGTCTGAAACCGCCGGCCGGGGGACGTCGGTTTGTATTTTCTGATCGGCATATTTCTGATCCTTGTCAACTCCGCAACGCCGCGATTCCCAAAAACCAATTGGAAGTGGCGAGGTTGGAAGCTGGCGTTTTCTCTAGGCGCCTTCCAGGAACTCGGGGATCTTCTCGCCCGCGCGCAGCTTCACGTACGCCTTCTTCCAATCCGAGCGCTGGCCGACGAAGCGGCCCTGCCGCTTGACCTTGCCATGCGCGATCGCCGTGCGGATGCCCGCGACCTTGGTGCCGAGCAGCTTCTCGACCGCGCGCTTGATGTCGATCTTGGTCGCGCCCGGCGCGACCTCGAACACCAGCGTGCGTCCATCTTCACGCAGCAGCGTCGTCTTCTCGGTGATCAGGGGGCGGCGGATGACGTCTGTTTGTTTCATGACCGTTTCCAGAACTACGCGAGGCTCTCCTGGAGCTTTTCGAGAGCCTCTCTTGTTGCAATGACGTGATCCGTGTCGATCACGTCGCGAGCCGTCACCCTGCCGCTCGGCACGAGCCTCACGCCCGCGATGTTCCGCGCCGTCTGCGTGAATGCCTCGTCGTGTCTGGTCGCGATGACCAGCGTCTTGCCGGTCGCGCCGAGCGTCTTGAACATCGCCGCTGTCGCCTTGGTCTTTCTGTCCTCTTTATTCGGACCCGCTTCCAGCTTGTCGACGACCACGAGCGTGCCGTCGGCGAGCTTGGCGGCGAGCGCCTGGCGCAGCGCGCCGAGCTTGACCTTGCGCGGCAGCGCGTAGTCATAGCTGCGCGGCTGCGGCCCGAACACCGTGCCGCCCTTGCGCCACAGCGGATTGCGGATCTCGCCGACCCGGGCGCGGCCGGTGCCCTTCTGGCGCCACGGCTTCTTTCCCGAGCCGCTGACCAGGGCGCGGTTCTTCGTGGCATGCGTTCCGCGGCGTTCGGCCGCGTTCTCCTGCACCACCGCTTCCCAGATCAAGTCGGTCTTGACCCGGCCGCCGAACAGCTCGTCGTTCAGGTCGAGGCTGCCGACGGTCTCTTTGTTGCTGTTCACAACATCTATCTTCATTTCAGCGTCCCAGCTTGTTCGAGCCGCTTCCCGCTTCCGGCTTCCGGGCTTCCAGCGCGTTGTTGCAACAACCGGCTGGACGTTCGGAGCTGGCAGCTGGAGCTGCTATTTCTTGCCCTTTGCGGGCGCCTTCTTGGCGACCGTGACCTTGCCGGCCTTCTCGACCTGCGCGACCGGTTCCTTCTTCGCCGCAACCGCCTTGCGCACGACGATGTAAGTGCCCGGCGCGCCGGGGACCGCGCCGCGGAGCAGCAGCAGGTTGTTCTCGGCGTCGACCTGCACCACCTTCAGGTTGCGTGTCGTCACGCGATCGCCGCCCATCCGTCCCGCCGCGCGCATGCCCTTGACGACGCGCGAGGGGAACGACGAGGCACCGATCGATCCGGGCGCGCGATGGAACATCGAGCCGTGCGTGGCCGCGCCGCCGCGGAAGTTGTGGCGCTTCATCACGCCCTGGAAACCCTTGCCGCGGCTGATGCCGATGACATCGACGCGCTCGCCGTCCTTGAACACGCCGCCGACCAGGACCTGATCGCCCGCCTTCAACACGGCATCGTCTCCGGGGCCGGCAACGACTTTCATTTCACGGCGGACGCGTGTCGGCGGCACGTTGCCGGCCTTCTTGTAGTGTCCGCCCAGCGCCTTGTTCACCTTGGCCGGCTTCTCTTCGACCAGGCCGAGCTGCACGGCCTCGTAGCCGTCGCTCTGATTGTTCTTCGCCTGCAGCACGACGCACGGACCGGCCTTGACGACGGTCGCCGGCGTGACGGTCCCGTCAGCCGCGAACACCTGCGTCATGCCCACTTTTCTTCCGATGATTCCGTTGACCATCTCAGCTTCCAGCTTCCAGCTGCCAGCTTCCAGCGCTGCCAGCTACCAGCTGCGCGCTTCCAGCCTGCGCGTCCTCGGCTGGAAGCCGGGAGCAGCAAGCCGGGAGCTGCAGTCTATTTGTGCTCTTTGCCAAACGCCTTTATTTCCACATCCACGCCCGCCGGCAGATCCAGCTTCATCAGCGCGTCCACCGTCTGCGGCGTCGGCTCGAAGATGTCGATCAGCCGCTTGTGCGTGCGCAGCTCGAACTGCTCGCGCGACTTCTTGTCGACGTGCGGCGAACGCAGCACCGTCCACTTGTTCTTCTCGGTCGGCAGCGGGATCGGTCCCGCGAGCCGCGCCCCGGTGCGGCGCGCCGTGTCCACGATTTCAGTCGTCGACTGATCCAGCACCCGGTTGTCGTACGCCTTGAGGCGGATTCGAATCTTGTCGCTAAACGGTGAAGCCATTTATCGCGTTCCCTGCCAACTGTCAACTGCCAACTGAAAATGCGGCAACGTGTTCGCGCTCTCGAGTGGCGCGGGCCGTCGCCGCCGGGTTAGGTCTTCCCTTGTACCCGCGCCACCACTTCCTCACTCACGTTGTTCGGCGCCTGCTCGTAGCGATCGAAGTGCATCGAGTAGGT
>JBKPSE010000469.1:0-2266 GCA_046765855.1 Acidobacteriota bacterium
GTATAGGTCACGGTGACGTGCAGGTTTCCGGGATATCCCTCTTCTCCGTTGGGGCTGGTGCGCGTGAACACCACCGACGATCCCTGCGGCGTCTCTTTCGTCGACATGTCCCACATCACTTTGTCGAAGCCGCGATTGCCGCCGTGGAGGTGGTTCTCTCCGTTGTTGGTGGCGAGCTTGTACGTCTTGCCGCCGATCGAGAACTGCCCTTTCGCAATGCGGTTGCCGTAGCGGCCGACGACGGCGCCGAAGTACGGCGGTGGCGGATCGCCCCAGTAGCGGCGCGGCTCGTCGAAGCCGAGGACGACGTCGGCAACGCGACCGGTGCGATCCGGGACCTTGAGCGAGGTGATGATGGCGCCGTAGTTGATGGCCTGGACCTCGACGCCGTGCGAGTTCTTCAGGATCGCGAGTTCGACCGCCTTCCCCTGGAACGAGTCCTTGGTCGGCGTCTTCGTCACGGAGGTCCCCAGTAGAAAGGTGCATGCCAGCAATGCGGCGGCGCGGGCGAGAGTCAGCATGCGCGGCATTGTAAGCGATTACTTTCCGGGACACTGATGACGTAGAATTCTGCCGCGCGTGACTGCATCGCCCGGCAATGCCCTCCAGTTCAGGGACGTTCGCAAATCGTTCGGCGCCGTGGCCGCACTGCGCGGCGTGAGTTTTTCCGTCGCCGAGGGAGAGACCCATGGCCTGATTGGCGAGAACGGCGCCGGCAAATCGACGCTGCTCAAGATCCTCGCCGGCATCGTCCAACCCGACGGCGGGGATATCCACTGGCGCGGCGAGCGGCTGCACCTCGGCAGCCCGCGGGATGCGCTCGAGCGCGGCATCGGCATGGTCTACCAGGAGATGCTGTGCTTCGAGAATCTCACCGTCACCGGCAACATCTTCGCCGGACGCGAGTTGACGCGCGGCGGCCGCCTGCTCAATCAGGCGATGCGGGAACGCACGCGTGCGCTGCTCGACGAGCTGCACCTGCCGATTTCGCCGGATGCCCCGGCGGACTCGCTCTCCGCCGCCTATCGGCAGCTGCTTCAGGTCGCGCGTGCGCTGGCCTTCGACTGCCGGATCCTCGTGCTGGACGAACCCACGACGTCACTGACCGACGCGGAAACCGATCATCTCTTTTCCGTGCTCGCCAAGTTGAAGGAGCGCGGCACCACGATGCTCTACGTGTCGCACCGGCTGCCGGAAATCTTCCGCCTCTGCGATCGCATCACCGTGCTGCGCGACGGAATGTATGTCGAGACCGTCGATCGCACCGCGGTGACGCCGCAGCACATCGTGCGCTCGATGGTCGGCCGCGATCTGCCGCCGCGCGCCACGCTCGACGCCGCCGCGCCAGGCGGCGCGCCTGCGCTGTCCGTCGATGGCCTGGGCCGCCGTCCGTGCTTCACCAACGTGTCCTTCACGGTCAACGCGGGTGAAATCGTCGGCCTCTTCGGACTTGTCGGTTCGGGACGTTCCGAGCTGCTCGAGACGATCTTCGGGCTGTATCGGCGCGAAGCCGGAACCGTGCGCGTGCACGGCCAGCCGATCGAGCCCTCGTCCCCGCGCGCGGCGGCACGCGCCGGCATCGCCCTGGTGCCCGAGGAACGGCAGCGGCAGGGACTGCTGTTCAATCTGAGCATCCGCCACAACCTCGTCCTGCCCGATCGCACGATCAAGGGCGATGTGCTGGTGCACGCCCCGCGCGAGCGGCGTGAAGCGCAGTCGCTGATCGACAGATGGCGGATCAAAGCGGCAGGGGTCGAGGTGCTGCCCGATTCGCTGAGCGGAGGCAATCAGCAGAAGATCGTGGTGGCGAAATGGCTCGCCACTGCGCCGAAGGTGCTGCTCCTGGACGAGCCTACCAAAGGCGTGGATGTCGGCGCCAAGTTCGAGATCCACGAGATCATCAGGCGCGAAGCCTCGCGCGGCGCGGGGTGTCTCGTCGCCTCCAGCGATCTGCCCGAAGTCCTGGCGCTCTGCGATCGAATCATCGTCATGCGCGAAGGGCGGATCCAGGGACAGATTGCCGGCGCCGGCGCGACGGAAGAAGCGGTCATGCACCTGGCGACGCATGAAGACGCAGCGGCGGCGCCGCCGCCTCATCTCGCGCGCGAGTCAGGCGCCGATTCGGCCGAGCCGCTGCGCGGCGGAGGCGAGCGGTGAAGAAGTTCTGGCACATCCGCGAGCTGAGCACCGTCGCGATCCTCGTGCTCGAGGTCTTGTTCTTCACCTGGTGGCTGTGGCCGGAAGGCGGCCGCTCTCACCCGTTCCT
>JBKPSE010000470.1:0-5454 GCA_046765855.1 Acidobacteriota bacterium
GTACGGACCGAAGACCATCGAGGTCGCCACCTTTCGCAGGCAGGTCGATCCGTCGGAGCTTCCCCGCGACGTGGCCCAGGCAGACGAGATCCTCGAGGCGGTTCCCGAAACGCCGCTCGCCGAGGACGCTTCGGTCGAAGAGCAGGTGCAATCGGAGGGCACGCATCTCGCCAAGGTCCGCGCCCACGACCGGATCATCCACCGCGACAACACCTTCGGCACGCCGGAAGAAGACGCCTTCCGTCGCGACTTCACCATCAACGCGCTCTTCTACGACATCGCGTCGTACGCCATCATCGACTACGTCGGCGGCCTCAAGGATCTCGAGCACAGGCTCATTCGCTCGATCGGCGATCCCGGCACGCGCTTTCTCGAGGATCCGGTGCGGATGCTGCGCGCGGTCGTCTTTGCGGCGCGGCTGGACTTCGCCATCGACGAGCCGATTCTCGAAGCGTTCGAGACGCATCGCCACGAGATCGGGCGCGCCGCGCCGGCGCGGCTGATGGAGGAGTACTTCAAGATCCTTCGCTCCGGCTTCGCGGAAAAAACGTTCCGGATGCTGCAGCAGACGCGCCTGCTGCGGGAAATGACGCCGGAACTGGACGCGGCGGGGCCGGCTTTGTGGGAGGCGCTGGCGCGGCTCGATCGATACCGCAATCAGTTCCCGTCGGCGCCCGACACGCTCACCAACGCGATTCTCGCCGGCACGCTGCTGGTGCCGCTCGGCCTCACCGGTCAGCAGCGCCGCTTCAGCGCCGATCCGCTCGAGCGCCGCATCGATCTCGGCATCCTGCCGGTCCCGCGCCGCGACGTCGAGCGGCTGCACCAGATTCTCACGCTGCAGCCGCGGCTCGTCGATCTGCGCGCACCGTTCAGGGCGCAGCGCGCGCTGCTGCACCGCCACGTGTTCAACGAGGCGTTGACCTGGCTGGAGATACACGCCGACCGCGCCGACGTCCTGGAGCACTGGCGCTCGGTGCAGGCACAGCCCGGACCAGGAGCCGCCGCGGTTGATGCGGATAATTTCGGCAATACGGAAAACCGTCCGCCATTCCGGCGCCGGAGAAGGCGCCGGCGGCGGCGCACGCGGACGGCGGCGCCGCGCGAATAGTTACTTGAGGGGCCGGATAGAGAGATCCTTGAATCGCATCCGCCCTTCACCGCCGGCATGAAGCTGCAGGGCAATGATGCCGTCCGAGTACTTCGGCGCCGGATCGGTGTAGTCGAGCGCGAGCACACCGTTGACCCACGTCATGATGTGATTGCCGCGGACCGAGAAGCGGACGTCGTTCCAGTCGCCCACCTTCATCGCGCGCTCCCCTTCGGGATTCGGCCACACCAGCCAGTTGCGCCCGCCAGTCTCGTAGAGACCGCCGGTATGCATGTTGGGGCGCGGATCGACCTCCACCTGCACGCCGGTGATCGACGTGCCGGTGATGCTCGCGTGATAGAAGATGCCGCTGTTGCCTGAGCCTTCGGCCTTGAACTTGCCGCGCATCTCGAAATCCTTGTAGGTCGCGTCCGTGCCGAGGTAACCGTATTCCTTGGTCACGGCTTCGCCGAGGATCTCGCCGTTCTCGACCGTCCACTTCTCCTGGCCGTAATTCTTCCAGCCGGTCAAATCCTTGCCATTGAACAGCGCGATCCACCCTTGATCCAGCTGCTGTGAAGACGGCAGCTCACGGATGCGGATGTTGCGGAACGCGGCCCAATCGCCGTGATCCTGGATCCCGATGCGGCCTCGCCGCGCCATCGCATACCGCGGGTGATCCTTGAACTTGCTTTTGGCGACGAGTTGTTTCCACTCGTCCGTCCACAAGTCGTATTTGACGATGAGCTCGCCGTTCAGCCAGTGCTCGACGTGGTTGTCGTTGACGACAATGCGGGTCGTGTTCCAGGTGCCGGCGGGGCGGGTCGCATCCTTGGCCGGCGGCTGCATGTCGTAATTCGCCGCGGTTTTCTGCGTCGGCTTCAGCGGCGACGGGTAGCCGCGGTCGTCGATGATCTGGTATTCCGGCGCCGCGGTCCACATCTCGGGCTCCGCCGCCGCCTCGTCGAGCCGATAGAAGATGCCGCTGTTCGCACCCTTGGCGATCTTCCATTCGAGCGTCAGCTCGAAGTTCTCGAACTCCTCGACGCTGACGATGTCGCCCGCCTTCTCGACCCGCGTCAACGCGCCATCGACGACTTTCCAACCCGCGGGCATATCGGCCTGCTTGAAGCCGCGCCATCCGGCAGTGGTCTTGCCGTCGAACAGCGGGCGCCATCCATCCGGCGCGCCTTTTGCCTGCTGGGTGGCGGGCGCGGCGGCGGCAAGCGCCAGCAGCACGAGCGTGCGCATCATACCGTGCAGATCTCCATCGCCTTGATCAGCTCCTTGATCGGATCGTTCCCCTGGCTCGGCGAGTACTCGTGCGAGACGAAGCCCGTGAAGCCGAGATCGGCAATCGCTTTCATCACGAAGCGGTAGTTGAGCTCCTGAGTGTCGTCGATCTCGTGCCGCCCGGGATTGCCTCCGGTGTGGAAGTGGCCGATCCACTGAAAGTTGTCGCGGATGTTGCGGACGATGTCGCCGTCCATGATCTGCGCGTGATAGATGTCGTAGAGGATCTTGACCCGCGGCGAGTTGACGCGCTTCATCACATCGACGCCCCAGGCGATGTGGTCGAAGATGTAATCCTTGTGGTTCACCTTGCTGTTCAGATACTCGAAACAGAGCGTGACGTTCTTGTCCTCGGCGTGCTTCTTGACCGCGTCGAGATAGGCCACGCAGTTGTCGGCCCCTTCTTCGTACGAGATGCCGCGCTTCTCACCGCCGAGGACGATGATGTTCGGCACGCCGTTGGCGGCGGCCGCGTCGATCGCGGCGTGCATCTGCGGAATCAGCTTCTCGTGCGTATCCTTGTGGCTCGGCCCGACCGGGATCGTACCGCCCGGTCCGCCGGGATACATCGACGGCACCAGGCCGAACTTCTTCAGCGTCGGCCAGTCCTGCGGGCCGCGAAGGTCGAACCCCTCGATGCCCAGTTTTGCCGCCTCGCGGCACGCGTCCTCGAACGGCATCCCTCGCAGGACGCCGCTGGTGATGCCCTGCTTCAAACGCCCTTTGCGCGGCGCCGGCTGTGCCGCCGCCGGCTGCTGCGCGGGCGCGCCGGCGACGAGCAACGGCGCGGTCATCGCGCCGAGAAACGTACGACGCTCCATACAGGTTCCTCTCAGGCTGACGTGATCTGCGTCTGGCCCGGCATCGGCACGGGCGGCGTCGGCAGCGGACCGAGCGTGAGGTTCGGCGGCATCAGCACTTCCTGCGAATTGAGCGCCTGATCCCAGGTCACTACCTTGCCGGTGTAGGCGGACATCCGTCCCATGATCGCGGTCAGCGTGCTCTCGGCCACCGTTTTCAGTTCGTTGTAAGGCTTGCCGGCGCGAATGCCGGCGATGAAGTCGGCGTGCTCCTGGACGTAGGGACGATTGTCGGTGCCCGGGAACTTCCATGCCTTCGCGCCGGTGATCGTGTACTTGTCGACCTGGCTCGTGCCCTTGTCGCCGATCAGCGCCTCGGACACGCTCTTGTCGCATCCCTCGATCTGACGGCACATGCTCATCAGCGTCGTACCGTTCTCGTACTCGTAGTCGATCGCGAAGTGATCGTAGATGTGGCCGTATTCAGGACTGGTGCGCACCTGACGGCCGCCCATGCCGTTGGCGCGAACCGGATGCGTCTTCATCGCCCAGTTGACGACGTCGATGTTGTGCACGTGCTGCTCGACGATGTGATCGCCGGACAGCCACGTGAAATACAGCCAGTTGCGCAGCTGCCACTCGGCGTCCGACCATTCCGGTTGCCGATCCTTCTTCCAGAGGAAACCCTGATTCCAGTAGCAGCGCGCGGAAAGGATGCTGCCAATCGCGCCGTCGTGAATGCGCTTCATCGTCTCGAGATAGCCGGTCTGATGCCGCCTCTGCGTGCCGGCGGCAATGCCCAGCCCCTTGCCCTTCGCCTGCTCGTAGAGATCGAGCACTGTGCGAATGCCGGGTCCGTCGACAGCGACCGGCTTCTCGGTGAAGATGTTCTTGCCCGCGGCTACCGCGGCCGAGAGGTGAATCGGGCGGAATCCAGGCGGCGTCGCCAGGATGATGTAGTTCGCGTCGGTCGCCAGCACCTTCTGATACGCGTCGAAGCCGGTGAACGCGCGCTCGGCCGGAACGTCGATGGCGTTGGCGAACTTCTCGGCCAGACGCGTGCGGCTCGCGGTGAGACGATCGGGAAACAGATCGCCCATCGCCACCAGGGTCACTCCCTGCGACGAATTGAGCGCATCTTCGACCGCGCCGGTGCCGCGGCCGCCGCAGCCAATCAAGCCGATGCGGATCGCGTCGCTGCCGGCCACCGGTCCCGCCGCGAAGGCGCGGCTGCCGGGAACGATGGCGGCGCCGAGCGCCGCGGTCGTGGCCGTTTTCATGAAGTCGCGGCGAGTCGTGCTCATGGCGTTACTCCTGTTTGCTTGCGCTATCGGCTGCCCGGGACAATCCGGGAACGCAGCCCCTTCAGATTTTCCTGCTCTTCGACGGCGCGGACGACCCGGAAACCGACGAACGTCGCGTCGGTATGCCACCAGATGCTTTGCGGGCTCTGCGGATCGCGGCGGTTCCATTCCTCGTTCGACGCGCGCCGCGCCGCGCTGCGCAGTCGCGCCGCCGGATCCTGCCACGAGCCACCGCGCACCACGTAGGGATAGCGGCGCTCATCGGGCAGCGCGACCGGGCCGAGCGTGCCCGCCGCGACCTTCTCGTATTGCTTCGGATCGTAGTGATCCAGCGTCCATTCGGCAACATTGCCGTGCATGTCGAACAAGCCCCAGGCGTTCGCCGCCTTTTGCCCGACCGGGTGCGGCCGGCCGCCGGAATTGCGCTCGAACCATCCGTAATCAGCCAGCTTTGTGGCGTCGGGTCCGAAGCTGTAGGCGGTCTGCGACCCGGCGCGCGCGGCGTATTCCCACTCGGCTTCGGTCGGCAGCCGGTAGATTTTGCCGGTTTTCGCCGAGAGCCAGCGGCAGTATTCCATCGCTGCGTGATATTGCACGCTGATCACCGGCTGGCGTCCTTTGCCGAACCCGAACGACTCGTCGGCGTAGGGAGGCGTCGGTCTGCTGATGGCATCGGCGCCGGACGGCGGCGCGGCTTGCGCCGGCTGGGTCGCGCGCGCGATGGCCTGCGCGAACGCGAACGCGTCGTACTCGTCCCACGTGGTTTCCGTCCGCTGCATCCAGAACGGCGCGATCTTCACCTCGCGTGCAGGTCCCTCGTCGGCCGAGCGCCCAGTCTCGCTCTGCGGACTGCCCATGGCGAACGTTCCACCGGGGATCCCGACCATCTCGAACGACACCTTCGTGCCCGGAATGGTTTCCGCGTAATCGGCCGGTTTGCTCGCAGGCTGCGCGAGCAGCGCTGCGG
>JBKPSE010000471.1:0-2845 GCA_046765855.1 Acidobacteriota bacterium
AGTGGGAGGACTACTACAATTATCATCGCCCGCACGGAGCGCTCGAGGGCCAAACTCCGTACGAGCGACTTCTAGCGAAAACGAGGGCTGAAGAGTTACCGAAGCCCTGAGAACTTACACGATTCGCGCGAACGAAGGGGATGGCGGAGAGAGTGGGATTCGAACCCACGGTAGAGTTTCCCCTACACACGCTTTCCAAGCGTGCTCCTTAAACCACTCGGACATCTCTCCGCTTTAGAGTCAAGGACTTACGGCTCCGACTCATGCGAACAAACCGCAAATCGTGTCAGGCCGCGTAATGTTGCGCGATCAATTACGGGCATTTCCAGTATAGCTGCCGTCGCGACCGTACACGACGAATCGATGCCACGCCGATCAAGGAGTGGTGCTGGTGAGCCGACGCGGCCGGCATCAGCGCGAGCGCGCGCGCGCCCGGGGTTGACCGCTCCTCGCGTGCCCAAGACAATACCGCGGACGTGCAACGGTACGCCTCTTCTTGACGAGGTTAGTATGAAAAAAGACCTTCCCACGCTGACACTGCTGCTGTTGCTCGCTCCAACCTCACTGTTTGCACAACAGCAGCAAAGTTCTCAACCGACGCCTCTTGCGTTTACGCACGTCACGATCATCGACGTAGCGGTAAGAGATTCCACGCGCGCGCTCAAGCCGAATCAGACGGTCGTCGTCACGGGCGACCGCATCACCGATGTCGGCGGCACGGTCCGCATACCTGATGGGACGCAGGTGATTGACGCTTCTGGCAAGTACCTGATTCCTGGCTTGTGGGACATGCACACTCACCAGGCCTGGCGATTTCGCGCCCTGTACCTGGCCAACGGCATTACCGGCTTCCGTGACATGGGCGGCCCTCCTCTCGAACGACTGGCCGACATCCGCAAGCGCATCGCCGAAGGCAACGTGCTCGCACCGCGTCTTGTCGCATCGGGCGGAATGCTGGACGGCCCGTCACCGGCCTGGCCGACAATGGCGATCGCGGTGGCCGATGCCGGTACCGCTCGGCAAGCGGTTGACTCGCTGAAGCGGGGCGGCGTCGATTTCGTGAAAGTCTATTCGCTGCTTCCGCGTGACGCCTATTTCGCGGCCATCGACGAAGCAAAGAAACAGGGACTGCCGGTTGCGGGGCATGTGCCGGAAGCGATGCAGGTGGCAGAGGCGTCGAATGCCGGACAACGAAGCATCGAGCACATGCCAAAGCTCCAGCTGGCCGCTTCGACGCTCGAGGACACCGTCGTCGCGGCCTACCTGGCCAATCCGCGCGAAGCGAGGACGCGACAAGCGAGTGATTACTCGCAGATGAAGAGCGTCGTCGATACGTACGACGAGAAGCGCGCGACAGAACTTTTTCGGCTATTCGCGCGGAACGGCACATGGGTGACACCGACGCTGGTCAATGTGCAGAACCGGTCGACACATGCCGGCGACGACGACTACAGCAAGGATCCCCGCTTCAAGTACATGCCTGCGGCCGCGGCCGAAGCGTTCTGGAGCAGCAGGGGTAACGCGGTGACGGCAGAGCAGCTGGCGATCCTGAAGTCGGAGTTCCAGGCGTTCCTGCGCACCGTCGGCGCGATGCATCGCGCCGGCGTGCGGCTGCTGGCGGGCTCGGATGCGCCGGCTCGCCGCTTCACCTTTCCGGGTTTCAGTTTGCACGGCGAGCTCGAGCTGCTCGTCAGTGCCGGGCTCACACCAAGAGAAGCACTGCAGACAGCCACTCTGAACCCGGCACGCTTCCTCGGGCTGGAGAAGGATCTCGGCACGATCGAGCGCGGCAAGCTGGCCGACCTCGTCCTGCTGAATGCCGACCCCCTCACAGATATCCGCAACACACAGCGGATCGAGGCCGTTATACTCGACGGCCGGCTGTTGGACAGGGCCGCATTGGACAATTTACTCGCTCAGGCTGAAACCGCCGCGAAACGCTAAGGGGTTGCGGATGAAGCGCACGCGATCACGCCACGCACTGACCCTCTTCCTCTAGATCTCGCTGCGGGCAGACTTCCCTAATTCGCGGGTAGGACTTGCACCGGGTCGAGCCGCAAGGCGCGGTACGCCGGTACCAAGCTGGCCGTCAGAATGCCATTGGAATGTGGGCGCGTCGAGTCTGCGACGCCTCGGCCCTACTCATGTCGGAGCGCCGTCAGCGGCTCGATGCGCGCGGCGCGGCGCGCAGGCGAGTAGGACGCGAGCACGGCGATGGCGACAAACAGCACGACGACGATCGTGTACGTCGGGACGTCGTATGGCTTGACGCCGAAGAGCAGTGTGCCGAGCGAGCGCAGGAGCAGCAGCGAGCCGGCGATGCCGATTGCGGCGCCGATGGCGACGAGCGCGAGGCCGCCGGCGACGACCGATCCTGTGATGCGTGGCAACCCCGCGCCAAGAGCGATGCGGATGCCGATGTCCTTCGTCCGTTCGGCGACCAGATAGGCGAGTAGACCGTAGAGTCCGAGCGCCGCCAGCAGCAGACCGCCGACGCCGAAGCCCGTCGAGATCAGTGCGCAGATGCGTTCGCGCGCCAGACTCTCGGCCAACGCGCTCTCGATCGTGCGAACGTTCGAAACCACCAGCGTCGGATCGAGTTCGCGCAATGCGGCGGTGACCGGCTTGACGAGCGACTCGGGTTCGCGTCCGCGCACGAAGAGCGTCATCGTCGCCCATGGCATGCGGCCGTGACTGTAGAAGACGGTCGGCTGAGGTGCCACCCGCACTGAGCCTTCGCTCACGTCGCCCACGACGCCGATGATCGGCAAGTACGGGTTCTCGTCCTGCAACCGGACGGAAATGGCTGTCTCGAGGGGGTCGCGTCCCGGGAGGTAGCGCCGGG
>JBKPSE010000472.1:0-6821 GCA_046765855.1 Acidobacteriota bacterium
AGCACAATCTTTTCGAAGCGAACCCAGCCGCTTCCATGGCGGGGTCTGTCCTGTTATGCGCCTAAACCGACTCGAAATTGCCGGCTTCAAGAGCTTTCCGGATCGATCGGAGCTCGCCTTCGATCACGGCGTGACCGCGATCGTCGGTCCGAACGGCTGCGGCAAGAGCAACGTCGTCGATGCGATCACCTGGGTTCTGGGAGAGCAGAGCGCCAAGAGTCTGCGCGGCGATCACATGCAGGACGTGATCTTCCAGGGAAGCGATGCGCGCAAGCCGACGTCGGCCGCGGAAGTGCGGCTGCGGCTGAGCGGCGTGGCCGCTCGCGTCCCCGGCAACGGCAGCATCGTCAGCGAACGGGCGATAGTGGGCGAGCCGCGCCAGCGGAGCGGGGACAACGGCGCGGCGGGCGAGGTCGTCGGGGGGAATGGCACCGCGATAGCCGTCCCGATGATCGAAGACGAACCGCTGATCGTCCGCGACGTAGAGCTGTCGCGGCGCCTCTATCGATCCGGTGAAAGCGAGTACCTGATCGACGGCGAAGTCGTGCGCCTCAAGGACGTCCAGGATCTGCTGATGGATGCCGGTCTCGGCATCAAGGCGTACGCCGTCATCGAGCAGGGGAAGATCGGGCAGATTCTCAGCGCCCGTCCCACCGATCGCCGTCAGTTGATCGAAGAGGCGGCGGGTATCACCAAGTACAAGAGCCGGCGCCGGGCTGCGGAACTCAAGCTCGAAGCGGCACAGCAGAACCTGACGCGCGTCGACGACATCATTTTCGAGGTCGAGAAGCAGCGCGGCGCGCTGAAGCGGCAGGCGGCCAAGGCTCGCCGCTACAAGCGCCTGCGCGAGCAGCTGCGCCGTTGGGAAAAAGTGCAGTTCGCCAACCGCTATCGCCTGCTCGGCGAAGCGATTGACGCGGCCCGTTCTCGCCTGACCGACGCGCGGACCCGCGAAGCGGCCGCTGCCGCACATCTTTCGGAAGTCGAGGCGACGCTCGAGCGGCTTCGCCTCGAATTGACGGAGGCAGACGCCCGGACGACGGCGGCGCGCGAAGCGGCGCACGCACGCGAACTGTCGATCGGCCGCCTCCAGCAGCAAGTCACGTTCGACAGGCAGCAGATCGAAACGCTGCGCGCTTCGGCGACCGCAATCGAGTCGGAAATCGCGGTGCTGGAAGCGCGGCGCGAGCCGGCCCACGTCGAATTGACGCAGCGGCGCGAGGCGGCCGACTGCGCCGTCGCCGAACGCGAGCGTGCGGCGGAAGTGCTGGCGCAGGAAGAGGACACCTACGCCACGGCAACGCGCGCGATCGAGGCGCTCGAAGGCGACGTCGAAGCGGCGCGCAGCGAAGTCTACGCGGCGGTGAATGCGGCAACCGCGTTGCGCCACGCCATGGAACATGCCGGCGCGGCGCGGGCGCGGATCGGCGAACAGCTTGCCAAGCTCGACGTCGAGCGCCACGACCTGCAAGTCGAGGCGCAGCGGGCCGCTGACGAGCGCGCGGCCGCGGAGGAATCGCTGCGCCGCTCGCGCGACGCGATGGAATCGCTTCACGTGCAGCGCGCCGCGCGCGAGTCTGAGGTTGCCGTCGCCCGCAGCAGCCGCGAAGCGCTGGGGCGCGATCTGCGGACGCGCGAGCACGATCTGGCGGGCATCGCCGCGCGGCTGCAATCGCTCGAGGAGCTGGACGCCGCGCGCGCCGAATACGGCGAGGGCGCGCGCATGATTCTCGCCGAATCCGGCGGCGCGGTCCCGCACCTCGGCTCGGTCGCCGACTACGTCGAGGTGGATCAGCGCCACGAGCGCGCGCTGGACGGCGCTCTCGGCGATCTGCTGCAGTACGTGGTCGTCCGCACGCATGAAGACGCCGATACCGGGCTGGCGTTCGCGCGCCAGCATGCGGCCGGGCGCGTCGGCTTCCTCATCGCCGGCGATTCGCCCGCCGGTGCGGTCCGCGCCTTGATCGCGGACGTCGAGATCGTGGATTCCCGCGAAGAGGCAAAGGCGATTGCCGTCCACAGTGGCCGCACCGTGGCCACTCCTGAAGGCGAGGTGTTCCGCGGCGCACAGCGCGTCGAAGGCGGGGTGCGCGGCGAAGCGCGCAGCATTCTCGCGACCAAGCGTGAGATCAAGGAACTGCGCGAACGCGCCGAGGGGCAGGAAGCGGCGCTGGCGCGGATGCGCGATGAGGCGGGTGCGCTCGACGTGGCGATCGCCGCAGCGGAGTCGGCGATCGCGTCGATGCAAGGGGAGCTGCACCGTCAGGAAAAGGCGATCGTCGGCTTCGAGCTGCAGGTGAATGCGGCGGGCGAGGCCTCAGAGCGGATTTCGCGCAAGCACGAGCAGATAGCGGTGGAACGCCGCAGCGCCGAAGAGGAATTGCGCGCTCAGGAACAGCGCGAGCAGGAAGCACGCCAGTCGATTCAGCGCATCGAGACCGAACAGCGTGCGGCGGACGAGCAGTTGTCGGCCGTGCAGCGCAAGCTGTTCGAGGCGCGCGAGTCCGCCGGCAACCAGGGGCGGGTCACGGCCGAAGCCAAGGCGTCACATGCCGCGCTCGTCGAGCGCAGCAGCGCGCTGGCCAGCGAGGTTCAGCGGCTCGAGGAGGCCGCGCGCGAGCTCGAGCAGCGCGTCGTCTCGAGATCCGAGGAGTTGCAGCGCAACACCACCAGGCGCGAAGAGCTCCGCGCCGCGATCGTCGAATCCGAGCGGCAGCTGGACGAAGACCTGCGCACGTTTGACGATCTGAAAGAGCAGGTGCGGACCGCCGACGCCGCCTCGCAGGAACTGCGCGGTCGATTCGAAGGCCAGGAAACCCGAATCCGCGAGGCGCGCCGCGCGCTCGAAGGGGTGCGCGAAGAGGCGGGACAGCTCGAAGTCCTGCGCGCGACGGCCGAATCGGATCTGTCGCACCTGTCGACTTCGTGCGCCGACACGGTGCAGTGCACGCTGGATGAAGTCGCCGCGGAGGTCGCGCAGATGGAGCGCGAAGGCCTCCTCGCCAGTCCGAAGGCCGTGGAGGATGCGCCTGAGCCGGCCGAGCTCGAAGAGGGTTCAGACGCGGTGGCGGTCGAAGCGGCACCAGCGGCGAGCGCGCGGACGTTGACGCCGGACGAAATGGTTACCGATCTCCGCGCCAAGATCGAGAAGATGGGCGCGGTGAACATGATGGCCATCGATCAGTTCGACGACCTCGAATCGCGCCACACCTTCCTGACCGCGCAGCGCAAGGACCTGGTCGATTCGATCGCGGCGACCAACGACGCGATCCGCAAGATCGACAAGACCACACGCGAGCGTTTCCAGGAAGCGTTCACGATCATCAACCAGAACTTCGAGGGGACGTTCACGACGCTCTTCGGCGGCGGCAAGGCGGGACTGGTGCTGCTCGACGAGAGCGACGCGCTCGAAAGCGGCATCGACATCATCGCCTCCCCTCCCGGCAAGCGCCTGCAGAGCATCCAGCTGCTGTCCGGCGGCGAAAAGGCGTTGACGGCGATGGCCTTGATGTTCGCCATCTTCAAATACCGTCCCAGCCCCTTCTGCCTGCTCGACGAGATCGACGCGCCGCTGGACGACGCGAACATCGGACGGTTCGTGGAGATGCTGCAGGGCATGGGCGATCACACTCAGTTCATCCTCATCACTCACAACCGCAAGACCATGGAAATCGCCGATCGCCTCTATGGCGTGACGATGGAGGAGCCGGGCGTGTCGAAGCTGATTTCCGTGCAGTTGAACTAGACAGCTCTGTCTGGTTCGTGTCCTTCGTTTATGAACGAAGAGCGAGCGGTCCGTTACCACCGGCTCAGGCGTCGATCGGCGGTCGCGTCGACAGTCATGGGTGTCGGTTGGCTCGCGCTCGCGGCGTTCAGCGGATGGACCTCGCCCCTGACACTCGTCGTCCAGATCGCGGTGTTGGCGCTCGGCTGGGAGCTCGTGTCCTTCCCGTTCACGCTTTACCGCAGTTTTCTGCTGGAGCGGAAGTACGGCCTGTCTTCCGAGTCACTCAAGACGTGGTTTGCCGATCACGGCAAGGCTCTGGCGCTCGGACTCGTTCTGAGCGAACTTGCCGGCCTGGCGATATTCGGATCGATGCGTGTCGTTGCGGATGCCTGGTGGCTGCTGACTGCCGCGCTGTTCGCCGGCGCCGCCGTCCTGCTGTCGCGGATCGCACCCGTCCTGTTGATGCCGCTCTTCTATCAATTCAAGCCGCTGAGCCGTGAGGCGTTGACCGGGCGTCTGCTGGCGCTGTCCGAGCGCGCGCACGTTCCGGTTCTCGGCGCGTTCGAATGGGGCCTCGGAGAGAAGACGACACGGGCGAACGCCGCGCTCGTCGGCGCCGGGCGGACGCGGCGCATTCTCGTTTCGGACACGCTGCTGAAGGATTATTCGGATGACGAGATCGAAGTGATCCTCGCGCACGAGATTGCGCATCACGTGCACCACGACATATGGACGGCCCTGGCGCTCGAATCCATGGTGATCGCGGCGTCGCTGTATGCCGCGCATGCCGCGCTGGGCTGGTTCGGGTATGCCGTCGGCGATGCCGCCGCATTGCCGCTGATTGCGCTCGTCTCCGGCTCCGTCTCCTTCCTGCTGACGCCGCTCGGCAACGCCTGGTCGCGTCATAACGAACGGCGCGCGGACCGCTTCGCGCTCGCCTTGACCGAGCGGCCGGCGGCGTTCATCAGCGCCATGCGACGTCTTGGCGCGCAGAACCTCGCCGAGCAACATCCATCGGCGCCGGTGTTCTGGTTTTTCCACACCCACCCGACGATTGAAGACCGCATAGCGAACGCGAAGACGTTCAAAGCGGCATAGAATCTGCGCATCATGCGCAGATTGATCGTCGCGATCCTGTTTCTCGCTGCATCCGCGTCGGCGCCGGCGGCGCGCCTGCCGCAGGCACCTCGCGGCCATATCACCACGCCGAAAGAAGCCTTCGGCTTCAATCTCGGCGACGATTATCAGCTCGCCAACTACAAACAGATCGAGAGCTACTGGAAGACGCTGGATCGCGAGTCCGACCGGATGGTGCTGCACGACATGGGCAGAACCGCGGAAGGACGCACGCAGTGGATGGCGGTGGTTACGTCGCCGGAGAATCATCGCCGTCTGGCGCGTTACAAGGAGATCGCGAAGCGCCTGGCGCTCGCCGAAGGTCTGAGTGACGGCGAGGCGCGTGCGCTGGCGAAGGAAGGGAAGGCGGTCGTCTGGATCGACGGCGGATTGCACGCCACCGAGACGCTCGGCGCGCAGCAGCTGGCGCAGATGGTCTACGAGATGGTGAGCAAAGACGACGAGGAGACGCGGCGGTTGCTCGATGACTGCGTCATCCTCTTCGTCCACGCCAATCCGGATGGCAACGATCTGGTCGCCGACTGGTACATGCGGAATGCCAATCCGCAGCAGCGGTCATTGAACAACCTGCCGCGGCTGTACCAGAAATACATCGGCCATGACAACAACCGCGACTTCTTCGCCTCGACCCAGGCCGAGACCGAGAACATCAATCGCGCGCTGTACCACGAGTGGTTCCCGCAAATCCTCTACAACCATCACCAGAGCGGTCCGGCGGGGACGATCGCCTGGTCGTCGCCGCAGCGCGATCCGTACAACTACAACCTCGATCCGCTGCTGATCCTCGGCCTGCAGGCGCTGGGAACGCACCTCGCCGAGCGCGCGGCCACGGAAGGCAAACCGGGCGTCACGCTGGCGTCGGGCGGCGCGTATGACGGCTGGTGGAACGGCGGCATCCGCAATACCGGCAACTTCCACAACATCCTCGCCATTCTCACCGAGACGATTGGCAGTCCGACCCCGATGCGGGTTCCGTTCACGCCGCAGCGGCTGCTGCCGACGCGCGACCTGCCGTATCCGGTCGAGCCGCAGGAGTGGCACTTCAAGCAGTCGGTCGATTACTCGCTGACGTTCAATCGCGCCATTCTCGACTACGCGTCGCGCAATCGTGAGAATCTGCTGTTCAACATCTATCGAATGGGGCAGCGCGCGATCGAGCGCGGCAGCCATGACTACTGGACGCCGTCGCCGTCGCGGATCAACGCGGCGGCTCGCGCCGACCAGCAGGCGCCGATGGCGGCGCTGCACAAGCCCGAGCTCCGCGACCCCCGAGCGTTCATCATCCCTTCCGATCAGCGCGATTTTCCAACCGCGGTCAAGTTCATCAATGCGCTGCGCGAGGTGAACGTCACGGTGCACCGCGCCACGCGCGAGTTCTCCGTGAACGGAAAGACCTATCCGAGCGGCTCCTTCGTCGTGTTCGCCAACCAGGCGTTCCGGCCGCACGTGATGGACATGTTCGAGGCGCAGGATCATCCCAACGTGATTCCCTACCCGGGCGCGCCGCCGACGCCTCCCTACGACAACGCCGGCTGGACGCTGGCGTTCCAGATGGGCGTGCAGTTCGATCGCGTGCTCGAGGGGTTCAGCGGGCCGTTCGAGAAGGTGGCGGACTGGAACGTCAAGCCGCCGCCGACCGCGATGCCGGCAACCCCGTCGATCTTCGTCGACCGGCGCGCGAACGACGTCTTCGTCGCCGTCAATCGTGTGCTGGCCAAGGGCCGCAAGGTAGGGGCCAACAGCAGCGGATTCGATCTATCCGCCGACGCCGCAACGCTACGCTCGCTCTCGCCGCTCGGCCTCACCTTGCGCCGGGAAATCGACGTTCTGTCGACGCCGATTCGCGCGGCACGCATCGCCCTCTGGGATCAATACGGCGGGTCGATGGAATCGGGCTGGACGCGCTGGATCCTGGAGCAGTTCGAGTTCCCGTTCACGCGCGTCTACCCGCCGGAGC
>JBKPSE010000473.1:0-2236 GCA_046765855.1 Acidobacteriota bacterium
ACGCAACTCTGCCTTCAGCGCCTGATCGAGCGCGGGCGACAGCGACACGATGGTGCCGACGTCGAGCGACAGGTTCGGCCATCCGTCCAGTCGCTTGCCGATTCCCGGGGCCAGCGAGTTATCGACGGTCGAATGGCACAGCGCGCAGGTGATGCCGAGCTGCCGGATGCGATCGTCGCTCACCGACGCGACGACACCGACCACCGCGTTCAGTTCGAGCAGGCGGCGCGTCACGCGCGGGTCGTTGACGTCGAGCGTTCCGGCGCGCAGCGCCTGCACGACCGGCGGGGGCAATGCGTCCGCATCCACCTTCAGTCCGACGGCGAGGGCGGTCGCCGGCGTCACCGCCGCGATCGCCTCGTTCATGCGGAGGGTATCGGTCCAGAGCTGCTCGTCGCCGAAGGTGTCGTAGCGGAAAACCTGTTGGCCGTCGAACTGTTTCTGTCCGTGAAGAGGACGGGCGTCGAGTAGAACGAAACTGAGCGCGGCGACGAACGTCGCGCACGCAGCGCCGATGATGCGCATATCGCAGAGTCCTCCTGTGCAGCTGAGCCGTACTCAGCCGTAATCGAAATACACAACCGGCACTTTGCGTATCAGCAAGACGCGCGCCGCGAAGGCTCCGCCCACGGAAGCGTGGCCAGCGCTTACGCTTCAAGAAACAGCGGCGGTTCTGTTTTTCAGATTGGGAAAGCGGACCAGTCGGATCACCAGTCGATAGGACGCCGGTCGCGGAACGAGCCGCCGGTCGCCCCGCTGTCGGGCAACGTCGCCAGCTACGGACAAGAGCTGAACATCGACGCCGCGACCCTCTGGCGCAAGAGAAGCCGTTCGGCCTGTCGTCCTGAGGCCGGAGCAGCGCCCCAGTCGATCAAACGGGGCCGCGAACCGCGGAGAGGTTGACGCCGACCACTCCGTAGCGCCGCGCTGTGCGCTCCTTCGATGTCCCGGCAAAACAGTCGAACCGCCGCGTGATGGCCACGTCGTCGAATCCGGCTGATGCGAACACGCCGATGAGCTCTGCTTCCAGCAGAGCGCCGGCGATTCAACCAGTCCATAGATCAATGTCCCGCAGCGCCGTGTCAGGCAGGATCTCGCCGATGACGATGTCCGCGATCTGCACACGGCCGCCGGGCTTGAGCACCCGAGCGATCTCCGCGACGGCACGTTCCTTCTCAGGGACGAGATTCAGGACGCCGTTGGAGATGATCACGTCAACGCTGCGATCCTCGACCGGCAAGCGCGTCGCGTCTCCGTCCCTCACATCGATGTGCGCGAGGCCCGAGGCCGTGGCGCCTCGCGCCGCCCGCAGGCGCATCGCCTCGGTCATGTCGATCCCGATCGCCCGGCCGCCCGGCCCAGTGCGCCGCGCCGCCAGCAGCAAATCCATCCCGGCGCCGCAGCCGATATCGACGACGGTGGCGCCGACCGGGATGCGGTCGATCGCATGCGGGTTACCTACGCCGGCAAAAGAGGCCGTCACCTCGGATGGCAGGGCGGCGAGCTCCTCGGCGTCGTATCCGAGCACGGTCGCGGCGTAGTCGGGGCCGCGATGAAAGTGGAATTCACCGTCCGGCGATGCGGCAACGCGTGAGTACATGGATTGGACTTCCCCGCGCAGGCTTGCGACGTCAAAACCAATTGGACACGTAATAGCCACGGCATCTCTCCTTGCTATTCAATCCGCTTTCGATCACTGGTGAACGACTGCCGCCCCACGAACCGCGCGCAGATTCTCGGCACGGATGCGATCGGCGTTCTCCGGCCGCGCAGGAATCTCGGCGAGCATCAAGCGAACGAACGCGTTGCGGTCCTCCGTGGCAAAGGCCCGATTGAATCGCCGCTCGAATCCGATGGTGGACGCCGGCTTGCCGCTGAGACGCCGGCCGCAGACCGAACCGGCAAACGCGCCTGGCCAGACCTCGACGTGATCCGGCAACGCGCGCAGTCGTGCGGCGCTTTCGAAGAGCGCCTCGGCGCCAGCCTCGGCACTGGTGGCCAGCTCGGTCCGTCCCATGTCGCCGGCCATCAGGGTGTGCCCGGTGAGGAGGAACCAGGGTTCGGCGCCGCGCGTGCGATCCGTCACCAGCAGCGACACGTGCTCGGGCGTGTGACCCGGCGTGTGCAGGATTCGGGCGGTCACGTTGCCGACGGTGACCTCCTGCGCGTCCTTCAGACGAGCACCCGGACCGTCAACCGACTCGTGAACGAGATACGTCGCACCGCAGGCCTCGGC
>JBKPSE010000474.1:0-7065 GCA_046765855.1 Acidobacteriota bacterium
GTGTCAGGCGGGCGCGCTGGCCAGACTGCGCGCGGGAGAGAGTCCCGAAGAGGTGCTTGCCTTCTATTTCCCGGGTACAACGCTGCGGCGGTGAGGGTATCTTCCGCCCAAACGCGGGAGGACCTCGATCCCTCCGTCCTCCGCCCTACGCCGTCATCGCATAGACCACCAGATTGACCGCGAACTTGGTGTTGTCCTCGCGCTGAAAGCGCTTGTTCCGCCAGTCATAGTCCCACTCGCAGCCGTAATCCTTGTTCGAATAGAGCACGCCGACGCGACCGCGATGCTCGACCGCGCGCAGGTAGTCGTGGACGATGTCGTCTCCCCATCCGTTGAGTTCGTGCGAGGTCGTCGGCGGGCCGTCAGGAAACGGAAAGAAGCAGTGATAGAGCGCATGGCGCGGAGAAATTTTGGCGAGCGTGCCCGAAACTGGAAAGACCGTCTGCATCTCCTGCTCGAAGCTCTTCGCGTAAAGGCCGTTGATGTCGTGGTTGCAGTCGTCGGAGAAGAGAAATCCTCCCTGCTCGACGAAGAGCTTCAGCTGCGCGCGTTCTTCGCGGCTGAAGCGCACCAGCTTGTGGCCGGTCATGAACAGGAACGGAAACGCGAGCAGCTCCTTCGAATCGGCGGTGATCACGACCTCTTCCGGATACACGGGAATCGTCGTGTACTCGACCACCGAATTCAGCACGTTGGCCGCGACCTTGGGGTTGTAGTCCCAGTCTCCGGAGTCGTAGCGCAGGCGGGCGAAGACGAATTCCGAGGCCTTCGGGCGGCCGCGCTGCGCCGCCGGAAACGATTCCATCCACGTATCTTACTGCCCGCCCTATAATGAAAGGCACCCGGACCGGGACGGCTGCGGCGGTAAACGCCGGCGCCTCGGCGGCGTATTGCAATGGCAGGTACCTCTCCCGCGCTCGTCGCTTCACGTGAAGCAGACGCGACCGCCGCCTCCGCCGTCAAGGCGCTGCAGGCCGGCGGACAGCTGGAAGAGGCGCGCGAGCGGTATGCCGAGCTCGTCGCGCGGCATCAACGCCGCGCGAATCGCATCGCCTACCACTACTTGCGCGACGCCGCGGAAGCCGATGAAGCGGTGCAGGACGCCTTCGTCAAGGCGTATCAGCATCTCGCCTCGTTCCGCGAGGAGCTGCCGTTCGACGTCTGGTTCACGCGCATCCTGATCAACGGATGCCTCGATCGAATCAAGGCGCGAACGCGCCGCGAGCGCTGGCTGCTGCCGATGTCAGGCAGGGCCGGCAACCGCGGCACTTCCGTGACGCCCGCCAACGAATCGGGCGGAACGGACCGTGATTTGACCGAGCGGGTGGCCGCGTCGGGGTTGTCGCCCGAGCAGGCGCTTCTCGGGCGTGAACGCCGCCGGGCCATCGCGCAGGCGCTGGCCAAGCTGCCGGAGCGGCAGCGCTCGGTTTTCGTTCTCAGTCATGTGGAAGGCCGAACGTCTCGTGAAGTGAGCGCCTTGACCGGGCTCAACGAATCGACGGTGCGCGTGCACCTGTTTCGCGCGATTCGAAAACTAAGGACGCTGCTGGCGGCCGACACGGAGGCCGGCGCGTCCGGGGAACTGAAAGGAAAACGTCGTGTCACTTCTTGATCGTCTTGGGCGGAGTCATCTCGATGACTCGCAGTTCGCGCGCCTCTGGACTTCGGAAGCTGGCCATCCGCACCTCGAGGCATGCGCGTCCTGTCGCGCGCGCTACGAGGCATTCGGCCGCTGGCTGCTGGGGATCGGCGACGAGCTCCGGCTCGAGGCGGACGAGGCTTTCCCCGAAAAACGCCTCGCAATTCAGCAGGCCCAGATCGCTCGCCGTCTTGACACGCTCGAACGGCCGACCCGCGTCATTCCCTTTCCAAAAGCCGCGCGCGCAGTGATCAGCGGCCATTCGCACGTACGCCGCTGGGTCACGATCGCGGCGGCAGCCCTGATCGCGGGGTTCGGCCTCGGCCAGGTGATGCCGCTGCGCACGGTCGTGGTGCGCCCCTCGTCCATCGCCCAGGTGCAGCCGCACCTGACGACGACCGAAGCCGAGCAGCGCGCCAAACGGATCGCGCCGGTCACATCGTCCAACTCGTCCAGCGACGACGAGCTCCTCTCGGAGACGTTCACGCAGTCGCGTGTGTCGTCGCTCAGCGCGCTGGATGAGATGACGCCGCACGCGCGCGATCAGAGGTGAGCGTCACGCAGCCGCTGGTCTTCCGCAAAGGCCTCGACATGAAAGAGGCCGTCGCGGGCGAACTCGCGGCCGCCTATCACAGCACGCTCGTCGATCAGGTCCGCGCCTCCAACTACCGACACGAGAAGGGGCGGCTCACGATCCATCTGGCGCGCGAGTTCGGATTCTGCTACGGCGTCGATCGCGCGGTGGACTACGCCTACCAGGCGGTCGCGCGGTTCCCCGGCCGCAATGTCTTCCTGACCGGCGAAATCATCCACAATCCGCACGTCAACGATCGTCTGCGCGCCAACGGCATCAGGTTCCTCAGCGATCCCGAGGAGCGCACCCGCGAGCTCGGTCCCGAGGACGTCGTCATCCTGCCCGCGTTCGGCATCACCGTCCAGGACATGCTCGAGTATTCCGCGCGCGGCTGCACGCTGGTCGATACGACCTGCGGTTCGGTGCTCAACGTCTGGAAGAATGTCGTCCGCTACGCGCAGGACGGCTTCACCGCGATCATTCATGGCAAGGTGAAGCACGAAGAGACGCGCGCGACCGCGTCGCAGGCGCTGAAGTATCCGCAGGGGCGCTACCTCGTCGTGCTCGATCGGAGCGAGGCGGCCGTCGTCTGCGACTACATCCGCGGCGGCGGCGATCGCGAGGCCTTTCTGTCGCGCTTCGCCGGCGCGTTCTCCCCCGGCTTCGACCCCGACGTCGATCTCGTTCGCGTCGGCTGCGCCAACCAGACGACGATGCTGATGTCGGAGTCGCTGGAGATCGGCGAGATGTTCGCGGCGGCGATGCGCGATCGCTACGGCGACGCCGATTTGAGCAACCACTTCCGCGCGTTCGACACGATCTGCAGCGCGACGCAGGAACGGCAGGATGCAGTCGAGGCGCTGCTCGACAGCGAGACGCTCGATCTAATGATCGTGGTCGGCGGCTACAACAGCAGCAACACCTGCAACCTGGCGCGGATCTGCGCGGCGCGCGTGCGCACGTACCACATCGCCGATCCGGCGTGCCTGCTCTCGGCCGAGCGCATCCGGCACCGCCCGGTCGGCGCGCCGTCGACCGCCAGAGCAGACGAAGTGATCACCGAAAACTGGTTGCCGGGCAAGGGGCGCGTCGCGGTGGGGCTCACCGCCGGCGCGTCCACGCCAAACAACATCGTCGGCCAGGTGATTGAGACGATCGAGAAGTTTACGGTCGTCGGGTAATCGATCGAGCACACGCCACCGCGCGTGCTATCGAGGCCCGATTCCGATGTCACCGCTCCAGTTTCGACAGCTGCTGTCCCCCGACGAGCGTGAGGGTGACGCGAACCTGGCGGCCGTTCTGCCGCGTCAGGAACTGGTGAAGCTCGCTGCCGGGTTTGGCGACGACGGTTGCGTCCTTGCCGAGCGAGAAATAACCTTCGTCGGTCTCGTGCTCCGCCGAGCTCACCTGGACGGTCATGGTGGTTTCGTTAGTGTCTGCGGCCCGGCCGATGCTGAGTCCCAGCAGCAGTGCCGCCACCACCATCCAGCCGATCATCGCGTTCCGCACGGCCCGTCTCCTTCTCGCCGGCGCCCATCGCCGGACGCTGGTCGATAAGGCAAGCGACGTGCCCGCGGCCAAGTTGTGACAATTCAGAGACTTGCGAAAGGCCTCGCGATTCGGTGGGCAGCGCGTTACCCAACGCCGGTAAACATCAGGCGAGGGGGGGTCGTAATCACCGCAGCAATGGCCAGAAGACTTTTGTGGGTAATGGCAGCCGTGCTGGCGCTGTCGGTACCGGCCGCTCGCGCGGCCGAGCTTTGCGACGGCTCCCAGCCGCAGCGAGCGGGCCAGCAGGGCCGCGGCGACAAGCCGAGCGGCGAGCACGATCATCCCCCCCGCGCCAAATGGTGGGTGGACCCGAAGCTGCGCGCTGAACTGGGTGTCACGGATCAGCAATCCGCGGCGGTCGAGCAGATCTGGCAGAAGAGCCTGCCGGCGCTGCGCGACGCGCGCGAGAAGCTGGACAAGCTGGAGCAGGCGCTGACGCAGATGACCAGCGCGGATACCGCGGATGAGGCCGCCGTGATCGCGCAGATCGAGCGCGTCGAGAACATGCGCGCCGAGGCGAACAAGCGCCGCACCGTCATGATCTATCGCATGAACAAGCTTCTGACCCCCGATCAGCGCGCCAAGGTCAAGGCGATGTTCGAGCGCAACGAACCGCAGCGTCGCGGCGGCTCGTCCCGGTAAGTTTCAGTTTTCATCAATCAGGTCGTGGAGGGATTCGTGAAGAAGAACGTTGTCATGACAGCGGCAGCCGTGCTCACGCTCGCCGCCGGGTCGCCGGTGCTGGCGCAGACGCCGGCGCAGCCGGCCGCGCCGCCTGCCGTTGCCCCGGTGCAGCAGACGCCGCCCTTCGTGACTGCAGGCCCGCGCGTCGATCTGTCGATCGAGGAAGCGGTCGCCCGCGCGCGCGAGCGCAACATCGACATCGGCGTTGCCCGGATCACGCCGCGGCTCACCGACTTCACGCTTGCCGGCCTCGAGGCCAATTACAGGATGAACCTGACGGCCAACACGAACTCGCAGAAACAGTCGCGGCTGCCGACCAGCACCATTCAGGGAATCTCGACGATCACGCCGTCGTACACCCAGGCCTGGTCCAGCGGCCTGGCCAAGAACATGTTCCGCGGCGGCGGATCGTGGCAACTTAGCTTCACGAATTCGCGCAACAATCAGCCGGCGTCGAACGCGATTCGCAATCCGGCGTTTCAGTCCGGTATTTCCGCGACCTACGTGCAGCCGTTGCTCCGTGGATTCAAGATCGACAATACGCGTGCGGCGCTGCAGACCAATCGCATCAGCCAGCAGAACGACGAGATCAGCGTCCAGGCGACGACCAACACCACCGTCGCCAATACGCGCAACGCCTATTGGGATCTCGTCTTCGCGATCCAGGCGGTCGAAGCGGCGCAGAACTCGCTCGACATCTCCAACAAGCTGGTGCAGGACAACCAGGCGCGCGTCGAGATCGGCACGCTGGCGCCGATTGACATCACTTCGGCGCAGGCGGAAGCGGCGAACCGCCGTCTGACGCTGGTGCAGGCGCAGGCGGCCGTACGCACCGCCGAGCTCGCGTTGAAGCGCCTGATCGTCAGCGGCACCGACGATCCCTTGTGGACGTCGTCAATCAACCCTGTCGATCGCCCGGGCACCGGACCCGAAAACCTCAACGTCGAGGCGGCGATCGCCCGCGCACTGCGCGAGCGCACCGACGTGCAGCAGTCGCTGAACAACCTGAAGATCAGTGACATCAATCTCCGCAACCAGGTCGATCTCACCAGGCCGCAGCTGAACATGACGGCAACCTACGGCCTCCAGGGCCTTGGCGGCCCCCAAATCGATCGGACGACGAACACGATCATTCCGTCCGGCTATTTCGACGCGCTGCGCACCATCGGCGGCTTTGATGCGCCGCAGTGGAATCTCGCCTTGAGCTTCGCCTATCCCATCGGCCAGAGCGCTCAAGAAGCCGCAGTCGCCCGTTCGCGGCTGGCGCTGGAACAGACGCAGGCCAACATCAAGGCGCTGCAGCTGCAGATCGCGACCGACGTGAGCAACGCGGCACTGACCGTGCAGAGCTCGCTCGAAGCGGTGCAGGCGTCGGCGCGCGCGCGCGAGCTCGCGCAACAGCGGCTCAACGCGGCGCAGAGCAAGTTCGAGGTCGGCATGGCGATCAATTACGAAGTCGTCCAGGCCCAACGCGACTTCCTCGACGCGCAGAACAACGAACTGCGCGCCCTGCTCAACTACCGCAAGGCACTGGTTAACTTCGAAACCGTGCAGACCGTCGGCACCCGCGGCGTCGCCGCGGTCGGCGGTGGCGGCGGCGGCGGCCTCTAACCGGCTCGTAGCGAGAACGAACAACAGTCATGAAAAAGCTGCTTCCCGTCATCATCATCCTGGTCGCGCTCGGCGCCGGCGGCGCCTGGCTCTATGCCAACCGCAGCGACAAGGAGCCGACTGTCAACACGCTGGCGATCTCACGCGGCGACATCATCGACGGCGTCGGCGCCACCGGGACACTGCAGGCGGTGACGACGGTCACCGTCGGCACGCAGGTCTCGGGGATCGTCCAGGAGCTGTATGCCGATTTCAACGACATCGTCACCAAGGGCAAGGTGATCGCGAGGCTGGATCCCTCGATCCTCGAGACCCAGGTGGAGACGGCGAAGGCCAATCTCGTCAACGCCAACGCCAACCTCGAGAGGCAGCGCGTGGCCGTCGCCGACGCGCAGTCCAAGCTCGCGCGGGCGCGCGAGCTCGCGTCGCGGCAGCTGATCAACAAAGTCGAGCTCGAGAACGCCGAGACGGCACTGAAGCAGTCGGAAGCGCAGCTCAAGTCGACCGAGTCGTCGATCGTGCAGGCCAAGGCCGCCGTCAACAAGGCGGAAGTCGATCTCGGCCACACGGTGATCACGGCGCCGATCGACGGCATCATCATCAAGCGCTCCGTCGACAAGGGACAGACGGTGGCGGCGAGCATGTCGGCCCCCGAGCTGTTCATCATTGCCGCCGACCTGACCAAGATGCAGGTCAACGCCAACATCGACGAGAGCGAAGTCGGCCGCATGCGTCCCGGACAGCACGTGACGTTCCGCGTCGACGCGTATCCGACCGAGACGTTCCACGGCAACGTCAAACAGGTGCGCCTCAACCCGCAGACGGTGCAGAACGTCGTCACCTACTCCACCGTCATCGACGTGCCGAACCCGGATTACAAGCTGAAGCCCGGGATGACCGCGAACGTGACCATCGAGGTGGCGCGGCGCGAAAACGTGCTGCGCATTCCCAACGCGGCACTGCGTTTCCGTCCGACCAAGGACGTCTTCGACGCGCTGCACCAGGC
>JBKPSE010000475.1:0-5549 GCA_046765855.1 Acidobacteriota bacterium
CGGCTACGCCGCGCTGCACGATCGCATCACGCGCACGCGGGTGGTACGGCGGCGCGTGCGCGCCGCGGCGCGTCGCAAGGCAGTTGGCGAGCCAGTGGTGCCGGCGAAGGTGATCGAAAGCACCGAGCGTATCGGCCCGTACCTCGTGCCGCCCGGAACGCCGATCGATGTCGCGGAGCCGATGCGCATCGAAGCCTTCGACGATCGATTGCAGCGCCGGGTCAACATCGAGTTGCTGCCGCGCGGCACTGCGCCGCTTTCCACAGCGCGGCGCGATTTAGGCCGCCGCACGCGCGTCCGCTGGTTGGCCGGGCGGCGTGATGCGAACGAGTGCTGGGACGCCTACGAAGCGGTGGACGGCGCGCCCTATTCCGCGGTAGCCGCAGCACCTCAGCGCTGGTCGCGCGTTCGTCACTGGCTGCTCGATCTGACTCAGGAAGCGGCTGCGGCCCAGGCGGAAGGAACGCTGCCGCCGCTCGACATCGAGCGTGTCTGGATCGACCGCGACGACCACGTGCGGCTCGTCGACTGGCGCGCGGAGGCGGGCGACGGGGGAGCCGCCGCGCCCGACCTCGCCGCCATTCAGCGCTTCCTCTATGGGGTTGCGGTCGCCGCGGTCACCGGACTGCCATTCGACAGGGCGAGCACGATCACGCCGGAGACGCCGCTGCCGCTCAGTGCCCGCACGCTGCTGTTGTCGCTGCGCGACGCGCGATTCACCTCCGCGGACGCGCTCCTCGCTGCCGCGACGGACGCGTTGAGCACGCCAGCCGAGGTTGCCAGGTCCAGCCGCGGAATGCAGATCGGCGCCTGCGCGGCGCTGCCGGTTCTGATCACGTTGTTCGCGATTGGCGCCATCTTCATCCTTCGCGCCAGCAAGGCCGGTGATGGCGCGTTGTTCACGATCGATGCGTGCCTGAACGAGCTCGAGCGGGCGGAAAAGAAGCTGAAGAAGGGTCCGGATGCGAAGGCGCAGCAGATTCAGGATGACGTGCAGATCTACCTCGCCGAACACTTCGCGGACCGAATCAGAAGCGAGGACACCTGGAACCAGTCGATCCCGAATCTCGATGCGCGTGGTGGACGCGCCCGCGCGGAACGCGCGCTCACCGCGCATCCGGTGCGCACGCCAGCGCAAGTCCGCCGCGCCGACGCGACCGTCGCACATCTCCTCGAAGATCAGGGAAAAGGGCTCGACAAGTTTCGCGCCCCGAGCGCGATGCTGACGGCGGCGATTGCCATTCTTGCCGGGATGTTCAGCGTCGCCGCGTTCTTTGCCGCGCTCGGCGCGCTTGCCGTCGGCAGCGGCTTCACGTTCCGCCCTTCAGGCCTGGCGCTCGTCAACCGCCGCGGGCAACCGATCTCGCGGGCGCGCGCGCTGCTGCGTGCAGCGATCGTGTGGACGCCAGCGATCGCGGTGCTGCTGGTCATGAAGTACGGTCCGGACGGCGGCAGCGGGTGGCGGCTGCTGCTCGAATGGACGTTGATGGCGATCTTCGCCGGCGCCGCGGCGTGGGCGATTGCGCGGCCGTCGCGCGGGATCCAGGATCGTCTCGCCGGGACCTGGATCGTGCCGCGTTAGAATAGGCGCCTTGGCAACTTACACAGCAAAAGACATCACGGTTCTCGAGGGGCTCGAGCCGGTTCGTAAGCGCCCCGGCATGTACATCGGCGGCGTCGGCTCCGCCGGGCTCCATCATCTGGTGTGGGAAATCCTCGACAACGCGATCGACGAAGCGATGAACGGCTACGCGTCGAACATCGTCGTCACGCTGCACGAGGATGGTTCGTCGATCACCGTGGCAGACGATGGACGCGGCATTCCCGTCGACAAGCACCCGAAGACCAAGAAGAGCGCAATCGAGGTGATTTTCACGACGCTGCATGCGGGCGGCAAGTTCGAGGCCGGCAATTACAAGACTGCGGGCGGTCTGCACGGCGTCGGCGCCAGCGTCGTCAACGCGCTCTCGAAAGAGCTGGTCGCAACGGTCAAGCGCGATGGCGCGACGTGGGAGCAGCGCTTCAAGCAGGGGATTCCCGTCGGAACGGTGAAGAGGCTCGCCGCCGCGCGCGGCACCGGCACCACCGTCTTCTTCCGTCCGGACGCGACCATTTTCCCGAAAGTCGAATTCGATCCCGAACTGATCAAGCAGCGTCTCGAGATCTCGAGCTACCTGCACAAAGGCATCCGCATCACGTTCGAAGACGAGTCGACGAACCAGAAAGCGGTGTTCCAGCATTCGGAAGGGCTCGTCGACTATTTGAAGAAGATCGTCAGCGAGCGCGCTGCAACCCCTGTGCACGACGTCCCCTTCACCCTGACCCGCGAGAACGACGAGAGCGGCATCAGGCTCGACCTGGCGCTGCAGTGGACCCAGTCCACCGACGAACACGTGCGCAGCTACGTCAACGGCATCCCGACCGGATCGGGCGGCACGCACGAGAACGGCTTCCGCGCCGGCCTTGGCAAGGCGGTGCGCAACTTCATCGACACGCACAACCTTTCACCCAAGGGAGTCACGCTCACCGCGGAGGACATTCGCGAGGGGCTGGTCGGCGTGCTCAGCGTCTTCCTGCAGGAGCCGCAGTTCCAGGGACAGACCAAGGATCGGTTGAACAACCCCGAGGCGACGGCGGCGGTCGATTCGCAGGTGCGTCCGGCTCTGGAGCACTGGCTCAATACCAATATCTCGGTGGCCGAATCGATCGTGGCGCGCATCATTCTTGCGGCACGGGCGCGAGAGGCGAGCCGCGCCGCGCAGCAGGAGGTTTCCCGCAAGACCGCGACGTCCAACCGGTTGACTCTGCCCGGCAAGCTGAGTGACTGCACGTCGCCAGGCCGCGAGGACAGCGAAATCTTCATCGTCGAGGGTGACTCGGCCGGCGGGTCCGCGAAGCAGGGACGAGACCGTACCCGCCAGGCGATCCTGCCGCTGCGCGGCAAGGTGCTGAATACGGAAAGCGCATCGCTGGCGAAGGTGCTCGAGAACAAGGAGCTCTCGGATCTCGTGACCGCGCTCGGCTGCGGTCTCGGCAAGAACTTCGAACTGGCGAAGCTTCGCTACGGAAAGATCATCATCCTTGCCGACGCCGACTCGGACGGCCATCACATCGCGACGCTGCTGATGACGTTCATCTACCGCCACATGCCGGCCCTGATCACCGGCGGGCGCGTCTTCCTGGCCCAGCCGCCGCTCTATCGCATCGACATTGGCAAGGAGACGTTCTGGGCGCTCGACGACGCGCACAAGGCGCGGTTGCTGAAGCTGCACACGAACGGTCGATCGAATCCGGAGATCACGCGCTTCAAAGGTCTTGGTGAAATGATGCCGAAGGTGTTGTGGGAGACCACGATGAATCCGCGCACCCGACGGCTGCTGCGCGTCGAGATCGCGGATCAGATCGTCACCGATCGCGTCATCAATGAGTTGATGGGGAAGGACCCTTCGGCGCGCTTCCGCTTCATCATGGAACGGGCCGAAGAAGCGGTCGAACTCGACGTTTAGGCCCGACCATTCGGCTTATCTCTCTCGGCGGCGTTTCACAGACAACCAGGCGGCGACGATCGGTGTCTAAACTCCAGCCAGCCTGAATGGGAGGGATGGACATGCGGTTTTCCGTTCGCGCGTTCCTCGTCGCTTTTCTCGTTGTCCTTCTGACGGTTAGCGGGCGTGCCGCCGGCGTCCTCGTGCAGGGGACCGTCGTCGATCCCGCAGGGGTGCCGATCCCCGGGGCGACCGTCGAGCTGCTTGCGGGAACGCAGGTCGTCGGCAAAGCCGTCAGCGGCCAGGACGGTTCCTTCCGTTTCGCCGACATCGCGCCGGGCACCTATCGCATTCGCGCCTCGTTGGCCGGTTTCCGCCAGACACTGCAGGAAATCGTCGTCGGCACTACGGTACCCGCGCCCACGCGAGTGAAGCTGTTCGTCGGCAGTCTGACTGAAACGGTGACCATCACCGCGCAGCCGCCTGTCGACGATGCGGCGGCCAGAATCATTCCCGGAGCGCCACCGCCTCCACCCTCAGCGCCGGGAGCGGTGGGCGGCGTGGCGGGCCGCGGCAATAATTATGCGAGCGGCGTCACGGCGGGCATTAGCGGAGGCTTTCCCGTCGGCTTCGTTCCCGATTCCGAGACCTACGCGTCAATCGACGAGAACAAATTCCGCCGCGCCGTCGACCAGCCGCTGTCGACGTTCTCGATCGATGTCGACACCGCGTCATACGCGAACGTGCGCCGGTTCCTGAACGAGGGGCGTCTGCCGCCCACCGACGCGGTCCGCATCGAGGAACTCATCAACTACTTCCGTTTCGATTACCCCGACGCGACGCAGGAGGCGCCGTTTGGCGTCACCACGGAAGTGATCGCCTGCCCGTGGAACAACACGCACAAACTTGCCTTGATTGGTCTGCAGGCGCATCGGTTGCCGGAAGGGAAGACTCCGCCGCGAAATCTCGTTTTCCTGCTCGACGTGTCAGGTTCGATGGCGCCAGCGGACAAACTGCCGCTGGTGAAGACGGCGATGAAGATGCTCGCCGAGACGTTGACGGCCAGGGATCGCGTCGCGATCGTCACCTACGCCGGCTCCAGCGGCGTCGCTCTTCCCTCCACGCGCGGCGATCGGACCGGCGTGATCCAGGATGCGATCGCCGGATTGAACGCTGGCGGTTCCACCAACGGCGGCGCGGGCATTCAGCTCGCCTATCAGATTGCCGCCGAGAACTTCGTCACGGGCGGCATCAACCGCGTGATTCTGGCCACCGATGGCGACTTCAATGTCGGTGTCACCAGTCTCGATGCGTTGACCTCGTTGATTGAAGACAAACGCCGCACGGGCGTGTTTCTTTCCGTGCTCGGCGTCGGCACCGGCAATCTCAAAGATGCGACGATGGAAAAGCTGGCCGACAAGGGCAACGGCAATTACTCGTATCTCGATTCGCTGCACGAAGCGCGCAAGGTGCTGATCGCGGAGGCCGGCTCGACGCTGGTCACGGTCGCCAAGGACGTCAAGGTGCAGGTCGAGTTCAATCCGGAGACGGTCGGCGCCTATCGGCTGATCGGATATGAGAACCGCCGGCTGCGCAGCCGCGACTTCAACGACGACAGCAAGGATGCGGGAGAGATGGGCGCCGGCCACTCGGTGACCGTCCTCTATGAGGTGACGCCTCCCGGTGAGGATGTCGATTCACCGGCCGTCGATCCCCTCAAATACCAGCGCCCGGCAAACGCTCCTCCACAACGAGTGACCACCGGATCGAAGGAATTGATGACCGTGAAAGTGCGCTACAAGCAGCCTGCCGGCGACCGCAGCACGCTGGTCACCGTGCCCGTGGCCGCGCGAACCACCGCAGTGCCGAGGCACGCAGGCTTTGCCGCAGCCGTGGCGGAATTCGGCATGCTGCTGCGCGGCTCGCCATTCAAGGCCGACGCGACGTGGGCGGACGCCGCCAAGCTGGCCTCGACCAATCGTGGACCGGACCCGGACGGGTACCGCGCCGAATTCATTCGCCTCGTCGAACTGGCCGCTGCGCTGGATCGGCAGCGCATTACGT
>JBKPSE010000476.1:0-9761 GCA_046765855.1 Acidobacteriota bacterium
CGCCGCCACTTCGGCCGGCGTCTGCGCGAACGCAGGCGCGGCAATCGCCAACGCAGCGACTGAGATCGTGAACTTCAGCATCTGTATCCTCATGAAAACTCCGTTGCTCGAACTGCTGACTGCCAAGTAAAAAGTGCCAACTGCCTGCGGCAACTGCCTACCGTTTACGACCCCACCGTCGTCTGCTTCGCGCGCTCCTGGATGGCCGCCTTCTGCCGCTCCCGGATCTGCGAAGCAATGATTCGAACCTTGAACAGGAGCTCCTTCGACTCGATGCGGCGCCGCACCGCGTCGAATTCCTCCTGTGAGACGGTCGTCGGGCTGGCCGCGATGTCCACGAGCACGCGCTCGAGTTCATCGAGAACCGAGGCCATCGCCGCGTCGCCCGTCGACAACGCGGTCTGGCGGTACAGCCGATTGGCCTTGACCAGCTGTTCCGCGCGCGTCTGTTCGAGGGAGATGTCGACCTTTCCCCCGGAATCATCCGCGCTCGCCAATTCAACCAGGACCATCTGCGATCGATCGAGGTGCTCACCGAGATCGGCCATCAGGATGCGCTCGCGCACGGTCGCCGCGCTCTGCGCGACCGCGGACGTGGGAGCCGGCTGCACGCGTGTCATCCGTCCCGCCATGAACGCCGCGCCGATCAGGATGACGATGCCGGCGGTAAAGGCGAGCCGCACCGGCGAGAACACGAATCCGGAGAGCCAGCTGCGCCGCCGAGGCTGCAACGCAGGCTCGAGGCGTGCCCAGGCGATGCGCTCGAAGCCGGGCTCCGCTTCAACCGCCGGCGCGCTGTCGACGAACGCCATGACGCGCTGCAGCTTGGTGTAATTCGTCTGGCACGCGGCGCACGCCGAGAGGTGCGATTCGGCCCGCGCTTCTTCCCCGGCCGGCATCTCGCCGTAGTAGTGCAGGACCAGATCGTCGTCGTTCAGGTGCAGATTCATGGCTTAACTCTCAACGAACGGTTCGAGCGCGAGGCGCATCTTGCGGACCGCGCGGAAGATGCTGTGCTTTGCCGCGTTGGCCTTGAGGCCGAGCGCGCGGCTGATCTCCTCGATCGATTGACCCTCGAAGTGACGCAGCACGAACGCGGCGCGCTCCATGGCCGTCAAACCTTCCATCGCCCGGCTGACCCGCTCCTGCACTTCGCTGCTCAGCATCAGCCGTTCGGGCGAAGGATCGACACGCTGGTCGTCGGCGTGGTCGAGTGCATCCAAGTCGCTGGCGTCGTGACCCATTTCCTGGTTCTTCCTTCCGCGGATCAAATCAATCGAGCAGTTCACCGCGATGCGATGCAGCCACGTGCCGAAATTGGCCCGCGACTCGAAGCGCCCCAGCTGCCGGTAGGCCTTCAGAAAGGTCTCCTGCACGACGTCCTCGGCATCCTGCGGGTTGCCCGTCATGCGGTGCGCCAGCCGGTAGACGGCGCGGCTGTGGCGGTCCACGAGTGCTCTGAAAGCGTCGCTATCTCCGTCGCGCGCAAGGGCAACGGCGGCGGCGTCCGTATGCGGCATCCGAATGATTAGACGGGGGTTGCGCGGGGTGGTTAGTTCCCGTGCCAACGAAAATCAGGCGGGATCGGACTCCGGACTATCGTCACGGGGGACAGGAACTTCCGCGGATTTTACCTGCGCGAGCACCGCTCGCACGCGCTCGATTTCGGCGTGTAAGGCCGCAATACACCCTTCCTGCGTTTCATGCGGAGTCTCGGTGACCACCCCGCAAAAAGGGCATGTCGACATGGCCGGGAACCTCTCAATCTCGAGTCGCAGGGGGCTGCCGGGTTGGGCTGCAACGATGGTGCCGGTTACAGCGCAGTCAGCGTGCGGGCGAGCCCATCCTTAAGGCTCGTAATCCGGTAGGCAATCTCTGACTGAGCGGCGCTGCTATCCAGCGACCAGTCGTGACTGAAAATCTCCACCACGCCGCGCGTCAAACGCGGCGGACGCCTCACGATCGCCGCATAGATTTCTTCTGCGATCGCCGCCGCATACGCCACGCCGTGCGGCAGGCGCACCGGCAGCGGACGCCCGCGCGTGTCGCGCAGAAACTCGTAGATGGCCGCTTGCGGTGCATTGACGCCGCCAAGCACGTACTCGCGCGATACGTGCGGATAAGTGAGCGCCGCCACATGCGCGTCGGCGACGTCGTCCACGAATGCATACGACCACAACCGCTCGGATCCGATCGCCGCAGGCAGCTTTCCGGCAAGATGGTCACGCATCAGGCGGCCGACGAGGTTGCCGTCGGTGCTCGGGCCGGGGCCATAGATGACGCCGGGATAAAGGGTCACGACCGGGAGGCCGTCCGCTGCAGCGCGCCGGGCAACGTCGCGCGCGGCGACTTTCGTTCGTTGATAGTGATTCGCCGTGACGACGTGCGGACTGTCGGCCGGCGGCAGCGCAAGGAATGAGGACGTGTAGACGACGCGATTGACGCCATGCTCGCGCGCGGCGGACAACACGGACTGCAGGCCGCCGACGTTCACCGCATCGAACTCCGATGGGTCGGGTCTCCAGAGCGCAACCAGCGCCGCGGTGTGGCAGATCGCATCGACGCCGGCCGCGGCCAGCGTCACCGCGCGCGTGTCCCGGATGTCGCCGTCGATGGCGCGTGCAGGCAGGCCCGCCGCCGACGCGCTGCGGGCGAACACCACCGCATCGTGTCCGGCTCCTGCCAGCGCCCGCACAATCGCCGACCCCAGGTACCCCGTTCCGCCGGTTACCAGGATGCGCATCAGACTGACAGCCTACATCCCCGATTGCCCGATTCGCCGATTACCGGATGACGCGATTTTTCGATTCCCCGATTTCCCGATTGGCCGATTTCCCGATCCGATAGACTGTCCCGATGTTTCGACAGAAGACCGGCTCGGTCGTGTGCGCCTCGTGCGGCTCGCTGGTCGGCGTCAACGATGACAAGTGCTACAACTGCGGCCGGCGCAATCCCGGGCTGTGGGGTTTCGGTCCCGTACTGCGGCGGTTCGGCAACGACTTCGGCTTCACCAGCGTCATCGTCTATGGCTGCGGTGCGCTCTACGCCGCGTCCCTGCTGCTGACCGTCATCAGCGGCGGCAATCTGTTCGGAGGATCGCTTTTTTCCATTCTCGGTCCCAACGACTTTGCCTACCTGGCGCTCGGGGCGTCGGGTGCAAGAGCCGTGTTCGGTTTCGGCCACTGGTGGACGCTGCTCAGCGCAGGATGGCTGCACGGTGGCGCGCTGCATATTCTCTTCAACATGATGTGGGTGCGGCAGCTTGGTCCCGCAGTCGAAGACATGTACGGCGGCGCCCGCATGATCATCATCTACACGATTTCGTCGATCACCGGGTTTCTGCTCAGTTCGGTGATGGCGATGTACTTTCCAATTCCGTTCCTGGCCGGCGGCTGGACTACCGTGGGCGCCTCGGCCCCGATCTTCGGACTGCTCGGCGCGCTCGTTCATTACGGCCGTCGCGGCGGCAGCAGCCTGGTCGGCTCGCAGGCGATGAGCTATGCGATCGGCATGTTCGTGTTCGGCTTGATCATGCCGGGGATCGATAACGCCGCTCATCTCGGCGGCTTCCTCGGCGGGTTCCTGACCTCGAAGTGGCTCGACCCGCTGAAACGGGAACGCATGGACCATTTCATCATGGCCGCCGCGTGCCTGCTCGCGACCGCGATTTCGATCCTGATTTCGCTGGTAGTGGCAATTCCCTATCTGAAGTACTTCCTTACCGCGCGTTGATGCGTAAACCCGTCGTCGTCATCACAGGAGCCGGCGGAGAGATCGGCCACAGCCTCATCGATCGCCTCGCCGAACGCGGCGACCGCCGCATCGTCACGCTCGACATCTCGCGCCTCGATCCGTCGATCGCGCGCAAAGTGGACCGGGAGATCACAGGATCGATCACCGACAAAGCACTGCTCGAGCGGCTGATGGCGGAGTTCGAGGTCGATTTGATTTTCCATCTCGCCGCGCTGCTCTCCACGCGATCGGAGTTCACCCCGGTCGCCGCGCACGAAGTAAACGTCGAAGGCACGCTGACCTTGCTGGAGTTCGCGCAGCACGAAGCGGAATCGCACGGACGTCCGGTCGTGTTCATCTATCCATCGTCGATCGCGGCCTACGGTCTTCCGAACCTCGAGACCAAGGCGAAGGTGGGCAAAGTCTCCGAAGAACAGTACCTGCACCCGACGACGATGTACGGGTGCAACAAGCTGTATTGCGAGATGCTCGGCCACTACTACGCGCGGCACTACAAGCAGCTCGCGGCGGAGCCGGCCAGCGGGAAAGTGGATTTCCGCTGCGTGCGCTTCCCGGGCTTGATTTCAGCGCTCACTGTGCCGTCCGGCGGCACCTCCGACTACGCGCCCGAGATGATTCACGCCGCGGCGAAAGGGGAATCGTACGCCTGCTTCGTCCGACCGGACACCCGGATCCCGTTCATGGCGATGCCGGACGGCGTCGACGCACTGCTCACGCTGGCCGCGGCGCCGCGCGAGCGGCTGCAGCGGACGGCGTACAACGTCGGCGCGTTCAATCCGTCCGCGGAGGACGTGCGCGAGGTCGTCGTCAGGGCGTTCCCGGCCGCCGACATCACCTGGAGCAACGATCGGAAGCGGCAGGCGATCGTCGATTCGTGGCCTGCGGACGTCGACGATTCGGCGGCGCGCCGCGACTGGAGTTTTTCGCCGCGTTACGATTTCGATCGCGCCTTCAGCGAGTACCTGATTCCGACGATTCGCAATCGGTATCGGTGAAGGGCAGTTGGTAGACGGTAGACAGTAGACGGTAGACGGTAGACAGTAGACGGTAGACGGCGACGGTAGACGGTAGACAGTTGGCAGTTAGCAGTTAGCAGTTAACAGGTGGCAGGGTACAGACCGGGGACATTGTTAACACGAGTCCGGGCACATCGTTTACACCAGGAGGATGCCCTGGATGGAAACGAATGTCTTGAAGGAGCGGCTCGCGTTCGTGCGCGACCTGGAGAGCGGCCACTGGTCGATGAGCGAGTTGTGCGAGCGGTACGGCGTCAGTCGCCCTACGGGGTATAAGTGGCTCGCCCGCCATCACGCTGGTGGCGGAGCGGCGCTGCAGGACCGCAGCCGTGCGCCGCAGCGCTGTCCGCATCGCACCAGCGACGCGCTCGAAGCTCTCATCCTCGCGGCCCGACGCGAGTACGGGTGGGGTGCGAAGAAGCTGCTGCGGGTGCTGCGGACGCGGCATCCGAGCCGCCCGTGGCCGGCGCGCAGCACCGTGAACGCGATTCTCGAGCGGCACATGCTGCTGCACAAGAATCGGCGCCGGCGGAAGTGGGACCATCCCGGCGCCATCCCGATCGCGACGCACCGCCCCAATCAGGTGTGGCCCGCCGACTTCAAGGGCCAGTTCCGGACGGGCGACGGCCAGTACTGCTATCCCCTCACGGTCACCGATCATTTCAGCCGGCGGGTCCTCGCGTGCCACGCCCTGCGCTCCGTGAAGACGGTCGACGCGACGCCGGTCTTCCGCGCGCTCTTTCGCGCCGTGGGCCTGCCAGAGGCGATCCGCACCGACAACGGCGCGCCGTTCGCCTCGACGGGGATTCATGGCCTGGCCGCGCTGAATGTGTGGTGGATGCAACTGGGCATCGTGCATCAGCGCATCACGCCCGCGAGTCCGCAAGAGAATGGCACCCACGAGCGCATGCATCGCGAGCTCAAACGCGAGACGGCTCGGCCGGCCGCCACGAGCCTCCGCGCCCAACAGCGTCGCTTCGACGCCTTCTGTCAGCGCTACAACGACGAGCGCCCGCACGAAGGGATCGGCGACCGGATACCGAGCTCGCTCTGGTGCCCATCCTCGCGGCCGTACCCGGAGCACCGAACGTACCCCGACTACCCATCACATATGGAGATCCGGCGCGTGAGCACCGCCGGTACGTTCCGCCTGCAGTCGCGTCAGCCGTTCCTCTGCCACGCCCTCGCGGGCGAAGACATCGCCCTGGAGGAAGTCGAGGATGGCATTTGGAACATCGTCTATTACAGTACGTTGCTCGGCAAGATCGATGAGCGCACATGGCGGATTACCGGGATTCGGCCCGCCACATAAAGGTGTAAGCGATGCTGCCGGACTTTTGTTAACGCTCAACCCGTCCGTTCACAGCAGTTGGCAGTGGGCAGTTAGCAGTTAGCAGATCGCACCGTTCGCATCTCGCCGAACGGCCAACTGCGCACGTTTGCCACCGTTACCTTGTCTACTGCGAACTTCAGCGAACTGCCGACTGCGAACTGTCTACTGCGAACTTCTGCCAACTGCCACTGCCGACCGCGAACTCTGCCAACGGCCGACTGCGAACTGTCTACTGCGAACTTCTGCCAACTGCCGACTGCCAACTAAAAAAGGGGCGGAACCCTTGCGAGCCCCGCCCCTCCTCCTCCCGAGCCGACTCGGAGATCCCCAATCCCCGCTTCCAATCCCAAGTATTGGGAATGGAAGGTGGGGGAGTCGGGAATCGAAGTGCGTTTACCAGTTCACGCGGATACCAAACCGGATCACGCGCGGCGCGACCACCGAGCTGATCTGGTTCGCGATCGTCGAGTTCTGCTGCCGCTGCAGCGCCTGAATCGTGTTGAAGTTCCCCACGTTGAAGACGTCGAGCGAGGGAACGAGGTGCGCACTCATGAACGTGATCGGACGCTCGACGTGGAAATCCACGTTCTGGAAGTTCGGCAGGCGGTTTTCGCCGACCGGATCCAGCAGCACGTCGACGGTGCCGCCGTTGTTCGGACGGGTCGCCGTGCGGACGAAGCGCTCGAATGGATAGCCCTGACGCGCGTTGTAGAACGCCGACACGTTGACGGCGTAGGGCAGCTGATACATGCCGCTCAGTTTGAACAGCCACTTGGCGTTGACGTAGACGTTGCCCAGGCCGCTGCCCGACGTCAGGTAATCGTACTGATTACCCTCGCGCAGCGAGATGTTGGTCGGATCCTGGTAGGCGTTGCTCGCTCCGTAGTGCACCAGCGTGCTGTTGTAGGTGAAGCTGGTGTTCATCATCCAGCGGTTCGACATTCTCTTGCGCGCGGTCATCTCCACGCCGTTGAAGTCGCGCCGGTAGTTCTGGTTCGTGAGCAGCGTCGTCGACGGCACGCTCAGGTCGGGCACGAAGTAGGTGATGGTCGGGCAGGTCGCCCCCGCCGGGCAGTCGCCGTAGTCGGCCGTGGTCGCCGAGACCTGGTGATACTGCGATCCGTCGGTGGCGATCAGAGCGCCGGTTCCGTTCCCGTTCGCGAACGCCGGCGTCCAGTTGAACCGGTCGTACTTCCGCCAGATATAGCTGATGCCCGCTGCGAACCCGCGGCCGATCTCGCGGTCGACGCCAACGATGAACTCGCGGGTGCGGTCGTTCTTCAGATTCGGATCCACCTTGTTGGCCGTGGTCACCGCGGTCGGGTTGGTCGGGCTCCAGTTGCCGGTCGGCGTCACGAGCGTGTCGGTGACGGCCGCCGGGCCGCCCGCCGCGTTCACGATTTCGTTGCCGTCGACGAACTTGTCGTGATCGAGATCGACCCAGCGATAGCGCGCGCTGACGCGGGTGACCGGGTTCAGCTGGCCGGCGACGCCGCCGGTGCCGACCTGGCCGAAGTACATCGCGTAGTTCGCCTTCGCGATCGTCTTACCGTTGCCGCTCAGGTCGTAGGTGAAGCCAACGCGCGGCGACCAGTCGTTGAACTTGACCCCTGGATCCGCACCTGGGAAGGTGACGGCCGGCAGCCAGTCCGGACGGAACGGGTTGCTGCCCACGCTCGCGTCGAGGACCGTGTCGTGGTTGTAGTCGTAGCGCAGACCGAGCTGCACCGTCGCGCGCCCGTGCGTGATCGTGTCCTGCGCGTAGGCGGCGTTGTTCACCAGGTAGTACTGGCTCTGTCCGTCGCGCGTCAGCTGCAGCTGGCAGCCCGCACCGACGTCGGAGCAATCGTTGGGGTCGGTCGACATCGCCAGCGTGGGGAAGCGCGCGACCGCGTTGCCCGGCGTGTGCTGATACGTGAACGCCAGCGCGTTCTTGTAATACCCGCCTACCTTCAGCGCGTGGTCGCCGAAGATCCATCCGGGAACGAAGTAGTTGGCATTCAACGTCACCTGATTGGTCGGTCGGACGTTCACCGAGTGCGAGCCGTCGGGCGTCGAGCGGCCGTTGATGCTGCCGGCAATGACGAAGAACGGCTGGACGTCGACGAGGTCATCGGTGTGGTAGTCGAGGATGAAATTGTTCCCGACATGCGCGTACTGCGCGTCGACGAGCAGGCGATCGCTGACGACCCACTGATCGCCCACCTTGAAGGTGGGGTTGGGGCCGACGTTCCACCAGTTCTTGAAGCCGTAGGTGCCGGGCACTGCCGCCTGGCGCACCGTCGACTCGGGCGGCGTCGTGTCGCTTGCGTTGCGCGCGTTGCGCTCCTTCAGCGAGAACAGGTTGAAGAGCGACAGCTTGTTGCCCTTGAACAGCTGCACTTCACCCTTGAGATTGGTCGTGCGGATCGTCGTCCGATCGGTGTTGAGGCACTTGTTCACGTCCTCGATCGGATGCGTCAGCGGCGCAGCCTTGATCGTCTGGCACTCGGCCGACGGCTGATAGAACCCGATGACGCCGACTTTAATGTCCTGCTTGCCATAGCTGCCCCACATCCATGCCTTGCCGCGCTTGATCGGGCCGCCCATCTCGGTGCCGAAGTCCTTGACGTCCTGAATCGGGTTGCCCGACGTCGCGCCGAGCGCGCGTTGCGCGTCGGTGATGTTCTGCGACTCGAACCGATCGTTGGTGTCGTAGACGCGGCCCGAACCGTGGAACCTGTCGGTGCCGCTCTTGGTCACCAGGTTGACGCCGACGCCGCCCGTCTGCTGCGTGACGTCCACGCCGCCGGTGTTGATCGTCATCTCCTGGAAGGCGTCGAAGTCGTAATACGTCGGCGACGCGCCGGTCGCGTTCATGTCGGTAATGTCGACGCCGTCGAGCGACCATTTGTTGTTGAAGGTGTTGCCGCCGCGTGAGATGTAGTTCGACTGCTGGCCCGACATGTTGCCGCCGATGTTCTCGCGATCCATCGCGATGCCGGCGGTCTGCTGCAGGATGACCCAGGGATCGCGCGCCGAGGGAATCTGCTGCAGCTGCTCGAGCGTAAACGTCTGCTTGGTGCCCGTCTGCCTGGTGTCGACGATCGGGCTTTCACCCGTGACCGTCACCGTCTCCTGCACGTTCGACACGCCGAGCTGCGTGCTGACGTTGGCACTGAAGCCGACCGTGACCTCGATGCCTTCCCTGACGACCGTCCTGAAGCCGGTGAGCTCGAACTTGACCGTGTAGATGCCGACGTTGAGACGCGGGAACTGGAACGAGCCGGTCTCGCTGGTCGTCGCAACCTGCGGCTGCAGCAGCGACGGCCCGGTCAGCGTCACCGTCACGCCGGGCAACACCGCGCCCGACGAGTCCGTCACCTTGCCGAAAATCTCGCCCGTCTGCGATTGCGCCGACGCCGATGATGAGCCGACGATCAATGCGAGCGCCGCAAACAGTGCGCTAAAACGCAGTCTCATTTTTCCTTCCTCCGTGATGGTTCCGCGAACCGCGTACCTGAGGGCTGAATAGCAGGATGGGTGCCACGTACGCACACTGTCCGGACACCTGTGATGGGTGCGGGGACGAAAACGGAAGTAGCTCAGAGATAAGGAGTTAGGCGCGCGTACGATCCCACCGGATCCGGACGGGATCCAGCGGTGTATTCAAGGTCTTG
>JBKPSE010000477.1:0-2545 GCA_046765855.1 Acidobacteriota bacterium
GATCAAGTACGGCGCGTGGTACGAGATTGGTGATCCGCCGATCCGCGATCTGTATCGGACGGAAATCGAGGTGTTCTCGTCGCCGCTGTGGGTGGCGATGTATGTCGTCTGCATGGTGCTGATCGGCTTTCACCTGCGCCATGGCATCGCGAGCGCGTTTCAATCGCTTGGCGCCGACCATCCGGTCTACACGAGGCGACTGTTGATTGCCGGCACTGTGCTCGCCGTGCTGATCGGCGGCGGCTTTGCAGTCATTCCTCTCTGGGTCTACTTCACACAATGACTCTGGATTCGAAGATCCCGGGAGGGCCGCTCGCCGAGAAATGGGATCGGCACCGCTTCGAATCGAAGCTGGTCAACCCGGCCAACCGGCGCAAGTACACGATCATCATCGTCGGCACGGGCCTCGCGGGCGCGTCGGCGGCATCGTCGCTCGGCGAGCTCGGCTACAACGTCAAGAGCTTCTGCATCCACGACAGCCCGCGGCGGGCGCACTCGATCGCGGCGCAGGGCGGGATCAACGCGGCGAAGAACTACCAGAACGACGGCGACAGCATCCAGCGGCTGTTCTACGACACGATCAAGGGCGGCGACTATCGCTCGCGCGAGGCGAACGTATTCCGGCTGGCGCAACTGAGCGTCAACATCATCGATCAATGCGTGGCGCAGGGGGTGCCGTTCGCGCGCGAGTACGGCGGCCTGCTCGACAACCGGTCGTTCGGCGGGGCGCAGGTGTCGCGGACGTTCTACGCCCGCGGCCAGACCGGCCAGCAGCTGCTGCTCGGCGCCTACCAATCGATGATGCGGCAGGTGGCGCGCGGCACCGTCGCGATGTTTCCGAACCGCGAGATGCTCGACCTGGTCGTCGTCAACGGCCAGGCCCGCGGCATCATCTGCCGCAACCTGATTACCGGTGGGCTGGAGCGGCACCTCGCGCATGCGGTGCTGCTCTGCACCGGCGGCTACGGCACGGCCTATTACCTCTCGACCAACGCGGTGAACTCCAACGTGACCGCCGCATGGCGCGCGCACAAGCGGGGCGCGTTCTTCGCCAATCCCTGTTACACCCAGATCCATCCGACCTGCATCCCGGTCTCGGGCACGCACCAGTCGAAGCTGACGCTGATGTCGGAGAGCCTGCGCAACGACGGCCGCGTCTGGGTGCCGAAGAAGCAGGGAGACACGCGGCCGCCGCAGCAGATTCCCGAAGCTGAGCGCGACTACTACCTGGAGCGCAAGTATCCGAGCTTCGGCAACCTCGTGCCGCGCGACGTCGCGTCGCGAAACGCGAAGGTCGTGTGCGACGAAGGGCGCGGAGTCGGTGACAGCGGCCTCGCCGTGTATCTGGATTTCGCCGACGCGATCAGCCGTCTCGGGCGCGACGTCATCAAGGGGCGCTACGGCAACCTGTTCGACATGTACCGCAAGATCACCGATGAAGATCCGTACTCGGTGCCGATGCGGATCTACCCGGCGATCCACTACACGATGGGCGGTCTGTGGGTCGACTACAACCTGATGTCGAACCTGCCCGGTCTGCACGTGCTCGGCGAGGCGAACTTCTCCGATCACGGCGCGAACCGCCTCGGCGCGAGCGCGCTGATGCAGGGGCTTGCCGACGGTTACTTCGTCATCCCCTACACCCTGGCCAACTACCTCGGCAGCACGATGTTTCCGGCGGTCTCGGCAGAGGACGACGCCTTCAAGGAGGCAGAGAACGCCGTCCAGACCAGAATCGACAAGCTGCTGCGCGTCAAAGGCAAGGAAACCCCGCGGCAGCTGCACCGCCGCCTCGGCCAGGTACTCTGGGATCACGTCGGCATGGCGCGCAACGAGCAGGGGCTTCGCCACGCGCTCGCGGAGATTCCGCGGCTGCGTGACGAGTTCTGGCAGAACCTGTCGGTGCCAGGCGAGTCCAACAATCTCAACAAGAATCTCGAGTACGCCGGCCGCGTCGCCGACTATCTGGAGTTCGCCGAGGTATTGACGCTCGACGCGCTGCATCGCACCGAATCCTGCGGCGGCCACTTCCGCGAGGAGAGCCAGACGCCCGAAGGAGAGGCGCTGCGCGACGACGCGAATTATTCCTACGCCGCGGCATGGGAGTTCAAAGGGGTCGGCGTGCCGCCGGAGCTGCACAAAGAGGCTCTGAACTTCGAGTACGTGAAGCCGTCGCAGCGGAGCTACAAGTAACCAGTCGGGCGATAAACATGCGGATCACATTGCGGGTTTGGAGGCAGGCCAGTCCCAATCAGGAGGGACGGCTCGTGACGTACGTCGCCGAGAACGTCTCGCCCGACATGTCGTTCCTCGAAATGCTCGACGTCGTGAACGAGGGCCTCATCGGGAAGCACGAGGATCCGATTGCGTTCGACTCGGACTGCCGCGAGGGCATCTGCGGAACGTGCGGCTTCCTGATCGACGGCATCCCGCACGGACCCGTGCGCGCGACGACGGTCTGCCAGCTCCACATGCGCTCGTTCAAGGACGGCGACACGCTCACGCTCGAGCCCTGGCGTGCCAAGGCCTTCCCCCTCGTCAAGGA
>JBKPSE010000478.1:0-9828 GCA_046765855.1 Acidobacteriota bacterium
ACGCGCTGGCCGTTGACCGACACTTCGATCTGCTCGCCGCGCGCCGCGCTGCCGTACAGCTGCCCCGTCGGAATCGAATGCAGCATCATGCGGAACGTGTAATCGCCGTCGGCGGGGAAGTTGTGCACTACTGAAATGCCGCCGCGGGTGCCGAAGGGCGCCCCGTCCACATGCGTCAGCTGCGACGCCATTCGCGGAATCTTGTAGATCGTGGAATTCGGCGCGGCTTCAGGATCGCCCACCGCGAGCTTGCTGACCTGCGCCGCGGCGCGCAGGTAGCCCTCGAGCACCGTCGCGGACATCGACTGCACGTCGGCGATGTTGTCGAAGTTGTGGCTGATCGTGTCCGGCGGCAGGTAGGCGGTGACGTCGACGTCGAGGCCGAAGAGATCCTTGATGGACTGCGTGTACTCGGCGCGATTCAAGCGCTGAAAGGTGCGGCGGCCCGGGTTGGGGCGCAATTCGGCGGCGGCGTCCAGCCTGCCTTCGAGATAAGTTGCGAGCGCGTCGAGCGAATCATCCGCCGGGCGTTCCGCTCCGGGCGGAGGCATCATGCCCGCGCGCAGCTTGCGGACCATCTTCTCGGCAACCGCGGCGTGCGACTCCGCCTTCGCCGGATCGAACGCTTCGAGCGTCAGCTCCCCCTTCTGCTTGTCGTTGTCGTGGCAGGTGAGGCAGTAGTTTTCGATCACCGCGCGCGCGGCAGCCGGCGCGAACGGCGCGGGACGAACGGCGTGCGCGGGCAGCGGCCGCAACCCCGAGGCGGTCGTGGTCGGTGAAAACGAAATGGTAGCGACGACGAGGCCAACCCCGAACAGGGTTACGAGCGGAATGCGCATCCTGACAGTGGTCCCCCTCCAGGGCCAGAAGCTCAAGAAAGTATAAGGGCTTCCGTCCTTCCGCAGGCTGATCTATTTCTCGGATTTCTGTCCGGCGAGGAACCCCTGGATCTGGCGGACCGCGTACTCGACTTTCATGTCAAAAACGCGCTTTCCGAGCTCGGCTGTCGAGGCGCGGCCGTCGCCGGAAACACCGTTGCCGGGCTGCCCCTGCGGCGGGGTAACCGCGTTCTTGATCTCGTCCTTGCGGACCCATTGCTTGTCGCCGCCAAGGTAGAGCATCTCCGAGGTGTCGCCAATCGTCGCGTGGCCGCCCGCGGGGAGGTTCTGCGAGCGCAGGTAGGCATCGAAATCCGCCATGCGTTTCGTGTAGACGTCATCGCAGTAATACACGTGAATGCCCTGCGGCGCGTATTTCTCATCCAACTTTTTGGCGACGTCGCGATACACGTTTGGCTGGCGTTCGCCGCTGCCCTGCCCGCCGCCGTGATCGCCCATGAGGACGACATTCTTGAACCCGTTGACGATCGCCTGCTCGCTGATGCGCTCGAGGATCGCGCCCAGCAGCTCGTTGGTGAGGCCGAGGGTCCCGGGCAGCGCGGCGCTGGCGTTGTTCGGCGTGTAGGGCAGCACGGGGAGCGCGATGGCGTTTCCCAGCTTGCGGGCGATTGCCTTGACCGTTTCGCGCGCCATCAGGTTGTGTCCGCCGTTTACGTTTTGCGGGCCGCGATGCTCGGTCCCGCCGGTGTAAATGAGCGCGGTCGTCTTGCCCGCGGCAAGCGCCGCCTTCACCTCGGGCCACGTCATCATCTCGAATTCGACCTGGTCGGCGGACGCTTGGGCAAAGGCCGGCGCGGACAACATGAGGAAGACGGCGGCGAACGCAGGAAGGATTTTCATGCGGCGTAGCTTACAATGCGCGGCGATGAAGGCAACTGGAATCGCCACGGGGCTCAGTGTCGCCGCCTGTGCCGCGACGCTGTTCGCAAGGCAGGCGCCGCCGGCCGCGCCGCAGGGGCGCGGGGCGCAGCCGCGACCGATCGTGCCGGTCGCCGTGAGCGCATTGCTGAAAACGCCGGAAAAATACGTCGGCAGCTCCGTGTCGCTGACCGCCGCTGTCGAGCAGCGCTACGGCGCAACCGCGTTTTCGATCGATCAGGACGCGGCGAACAACGCGGACGATGTGCTGGTGCTCGCGCCGGTGTTGACGGCGCCGGTCGAAACGAACCGCTACGTCACGGTGATTGGCGAAGTGATCACATTCGAGCTCGCCGACGTCACCGCGAAGATGAAGGACGCCACGCCGGTGCTCGCGGCCGACGTGGTCGCGCGCTACCGCGGCCGTCCCGCGATCATCGCGACCTCCGTCATCAACAACGCGATGACCGATCTCGCCAAGCGCCTGCCGCCGCCGATGACGCCGGAAGAACAGGCGCTCAGCAAGCTGATGAAACAGATCGGGCCGGGCTTCAACGCGCTGCGGCAGTCCGTCACCGCGTCGAACGCCGCCGACGTCCAGGCACAGGCCACGACGCTCAACAAGGCGTTCACCGAGGCAATGGCCTTCTGGAAGGCCAAAGCGCATGCCGACGCCATTCAGTGGACGGAGGACGCCAAGCGTGAGAGCGGCGCCATCGCAGCCGCTGCGGGCAAGAATGACTGGGACGCCGTAAAAGCGTCGGTGCCCAAACTGCAGTCGGTGTGCTCGTCATGCCACGGCCAGTACCGCGAACGGCTGGACGACGGGACCTACAGATACAAACAACCAGCCAAGTAGCGACCAGGAGATCGCGAGACGGGAACGCGGGAGCGATACGGGTTGTCCGATTTCCCGTTAGCTTCTATTCTTTCGATCTCCCGACCTGCCGCGAGAAGCCATCAATTTTTCGGCTCTGACAGCCGGAGTAACTCGACCAGATAATCCTTCCAGATTGCCGCGATCGTGTGAGTGCCGTGTCCGGCAGTTCGATCGCTCAACGGGATCATGATCGCGCGCCCTTTCGGCACGCGGACGATCTCTTTTTCCAGCAGGCCGATCTCCGGCGGATTGACGAGATCGTCCGCCGAGTTCACCGCGAACAGCGGCGCCTTGATCTGCTCGAGATGCGGCCCCGGGTCGTAGTCGAACGACGACTCGAGCGCGTAGAGCTGATCGTTGGCGTCGCCGGTGCGCAGCCAGTTGGCCACGTAATCGTCGATCTCCTTGTCGGTTTGCGCCAGGGTCGGCGACCGGCGCTGGCGGATGATCGGATTGCTGCTCACCAGCCACAACATCTGCGCCGCGGTCCGCGCGCTCTGCGGCTGCTTCGTGTAATTGCCGCCCTGCCATTCCGGATCGTTTCTGATCGCATCGATGACGACGCGGCGCCAGACGCGGTTGCGGCCGGAAATCTGGCCGGGCACGCTGGCAAGCGGCATCAATGCATCCATGAAATCAGGCCAGCGCTCCCCCCACAACCACGTATGCATGCCGCCCATCGACGTGCCCATCACCAGGCGCAGATGATTGACGCCGAGCCCTTCGGTGAGCAGCCGATGTTCGGCGATCAGCATGTCCTGATAGCCGTATCGCGGAAACCGAGCGCGCAGACCGTCGCTCGGTTTGCTCGACTTGCCGTGCCCGATGTCGTCCGGCATGACGATGAAGTACTTCGTGGCGTCGAGCGGTTGCCCGGGGAGAAAGAGCTCGCCGGCGAAGCCGCGGCCGGTGAACTGGCCGCCGCTGCCGCCGGTGCCGTGCATGATCAGCACGGCGTTGGTGACCACGCCCTGCGCGTTCTTTTTCGGCGTGCCGAGCGTGCGGTAGTGGATGCGCAGCTCGGACAACGTCTCGCCCGAGTTGAAGGTGAAGTTCCTGACGACGAAGTCCCCTTCGGTCGCCTGCGGCAGGGGCGGTCCCTGCGCCGAGCCGCGCTGGATTACGAGCAGCGAGAACACGAGGGCGGCGAACATCACTTGCCTTTCGCGGTGCGCGCCCGCGCCGCCTGATAGCGTTCGATGTACTTCTTCGGCGGCACGCTCGCGATCAGCTTTCCAATCGCGTCGAGCGGCAGGTCGTCGACTGATTTGAAGCGGACACACGATTTGCCTCTGTCCAGCTTCAGGCCGCGCTTCTTGAATTCCTCTTCGAGCCACTTCGCGCGTTCCGCGTCGCCGTAGACGCTCATCAGATACAACGTGAAGTAGTTCTTCTGCGCCGCCAGGGCCGCGTAGCACAGCGGCTGGCCGTTATAGGTATCGGGAAAGGTCTCGAGCGGAATGGCGTAGGTGATGGCGCCCCAGTTCATGCCTTCCCGGTAGCCCTTCGGCAGGTGCTTCTTCACCACGCCGCGCACCTTGGACACGATCGAGCGCCGCTCCGGCGGCAGCGCGCCGAGATACTCGCGCACGGTCTTCGCCTTGTTCGCGAACATCACCATAAACCCACCTTTCCGCTCACCGAGGCAATCAACTTCGCCGGGTCGAAGCCGATCCCCTGCTTGAACACCGTGTCGACCTTACGCACGTCCGCGATGTTCCTCGATGGATCGCCGTCGATGACAACGAGGTCCGCCTGCTTTCCCGGGGCAATCGAGCCGACACGGCCAGCGCGTCCCAGGTACGTCGCCCCGTTGAGCGTGCCGATGCGAATCGCTTCGAGCGGCGTGAAGCCCGCCTCGACGAGCAGCTCGAGCTGCCGCTGATTGGAGTAGCCGGGAATCACGCCGCCGCTGCCGGTTGGATCGGTGCCGGCAATCAACATTCCTCCCGCCTTGGCAAAGGCGCGCTCGAGCGCGAGCGCTTTGGGAAAGAGCGCGGCGTAGACCGACTGCTGATTCTGCGCCGTGCGCTGGTACGCCTGCTCAAACTGCTGCTTCAGCTGCGGCAGCAGCACGTCGAGTCCCGGCGGCATCGGCCGTCCCGGCGTAAACGTCTCGAACACCGTCAGCGTCGACGTCAGCGCGATTCTCTTGTCGACGAGCTTTTTCACCAGCGCCTTGAACGGCTCTCCGTTCTCGTCGAGCACGGCGATGCTGCGCTGCCCTGCGCCCTGGCCGGGGCAGCTGTCCGGCTTCTTGTCGGCGACGAAGTCCGTCGCGGCGAGGAAGCCGTGCTCGAGATTGTCGATGCCGATGTCTGCCGCCTCCGCGTAGGTCACCGAGCAGAGGTGACCCGTCACTTTGAGTCCGCGCTTGTGCGCTTCTTCCACCGCCGCGCGCAACTGTTCGCGCGAAATCTGCATGTAGGCCTTGAACGACGTCGCGCCCATGTCGGCCCAGTACTGGACGTGACGCCGCGCCTCGGCCGCGTCCTGCATGTCGCGCATCTGCTGAAACGTGTTCGGGCCGTTCAGGTAGGGCGCGGTCGCGTCGATCGCGGGACCCGCCAGTTGTCCCTGCTCGATCAGCTCCTTCAACTTCAGATCCATGAAGCCATTCACATTTCCGCCCGTCCTCATCGTCGTCACGCCGCCGGCGAGGTACAAGCGGATGAAGCTGGCGCCGAGCTGGCCATAAACGCCCGGACCGGTCGGGTAGTAGAGATGCTCGTGCACCATCACCAGGCCGGGAATGAGGGACTTGCCGGTGAGATCGATCGCCGCGGCCCCCTCGGGCACCTTCACGCGTCCGCTGTCACCCATCTCGGCGATGTTGCCGCCGCGCAGGATCAGCGTCTGGTCGTCTTTGGCTGGCGCGCCGGTGCCATCGATCACGCGCGCGTGCGTCAGGGCAACAATCGGCGCGTCGAGCTTGATGAAGCCACGGACGGTGTTGGAGAACTGCTGCGGCTGCTGCGCGACGACTGCCGCGCCGCAAGCGAGCGCGAGCGCGAGAGTGAGCGCCCTCGTCATTTCCTCGCCGCCCGCGCCCGCGCCGTCGAAGGCGGTACATGCCCCTTCAGGCGCATGTAGACGACGATGTTGCCGTAGTGCTCCTGATTGTGGGTGGTGTTGAACATGAGGATCATGCCGCGCGGTGTCTGCGTGGCGCGCGGTCCGGCGACGTTCACCAGATTCTGGAAGTTCGCGTCGCTGGTCGCCTCATACACACCGTCGCAATAGGCGAGCGCGTCATCGAGCGCCTTCACCAGCGCCGTTTTGTCGGTCACCTTTTCGTAGTTCTGCGCGCCGGGCGACTTCTCGCCTTTCGCCTGAGCACAGAAGAGGAAGTTCGCGTTGATGACGTGTCCGATCAGCTCGGCGAAGCTGCGCACGTCGGGCGTGGGCTTGAAGGCGTACTCGTCGGGCGGCACGGCAACCGCGGCCTCGGCGAGATTACGGCGAACGGTGCCGTGCATCGTCTTCGCCACCGCGGCCATCGAAGGGGAGAGCGCATCCCAATACCCCGCGTCGGTGGTCTGAGCGGCCGCCTCGAGCGGACGGCACGCGGCGGCGACGACGACGAGCACGAGCGCATGAATGGTTTTCGACATGCGGCGGATGTTAACCTAAATGCATGTGCCGCAATATCCGTCCGCTCTTCAACTTCGACCCGCCGGTGAGCGACGATGAAGTGCGGGCAGCGTCGCTGCAGTTCGTGCGCAAGATCAGCGGATTCACCAGGCCGTCGAAGGCGAACGAGGTTGCCTTCGATCGTGCCGTGGAAGAAGTCGCGGCGGCCGCGCGAAAGCTGGTGGACTCGCTGGTGACCACCGCGCCGTCGCGCGATCGGGAGGTCGAAGCGGCGAAGGCCAAGGCGCGCGCCGCCGAGCGCTACGGCCGCGTCTGATTCTCCGGTATCCTGACGCGCGACTGCGCCTCGATCAGCGCCGCCCGGACCCGTCCTGCATCCTCGCAATCGTGCAGATCTATCTTCCGTTCGCGGCCGCCGCGGGTACGGATGATTCCGAACCGCCCGCTGACGTCGATCCGCGCCACGTCAGTCCATTTGGCGCTGAACGTCCGGAACGGCCGCCCGCCAACGGAAATCCCCTCGTCTTCAATGCGCAGCGACCGGCGATCGTGCGACCACGCGTCGATACGGCCGTGCAGAAGCCCGAGAAGCAGCGTGAACGCCGCGGTGACCAGCGTCGGACGGCGCCAGTGGTGCGTCACGTGCCAATGCTCGGCGGTTTCCGCCAGAAGCATGGCGGCGGCAAAGATGTGAAACCAGTCGACGGCGTGCGGCGAATGCGACGCGTGCGCGTCGTGCGCGTTGCCGCGGCGCAGCGACCGCAATTCGCGCACGATGGTTCCGAGAAGCAGCACGCTCGTGCCAATCTCGAAGATGCCAAGCAGGAGCGCCAGTCCATGCGGGTCGTGGCGCAGTGTTTCGAGGCCGGCGGACAGAAGCGGCACCGCGGGCACGATGTGCTGAAACTTCTGTACCGTCACCGCGCGCCGCTGCCGTTTCGAGCGAAGCTGTACGATCGTCGCCACGTCTAGAAGATCGCGCGCGGATCGCGTTTGACGACGAGCGGCTGCGTGAATGATTGGCCGCCGACGGTCAGCCTTGCGGTGTAAGTGCCTGCAGCGACGATGGGACCTGGACGCATCCCCTGACGGCCGGATACGGGCGGGCCGCGGAAATCCCATATCCAGCGATGCATCCCCGCGCCCGCGGGCAGCACCGCACCCGGCGGCGACCAGACCGTCTGCACGCTGAGCGTGTTCGGATCGGCCGGCTGCGGCCGATCGTCGCTCGCGTACCTGCGGACGACCGCGCCGTTCGCGTCGAGGATCTCCAACAGCACGCGCGACCCCGGCGCCTTGACGTAGTAGTCGATGAGGGCACCCCACGGCGCGTTGTCCGCCGCCGGTTCATCCTTCGGCAGCGGCGTCCCCTGCTCGCTCGGCTCGGGCAGCAGATAGGCCGCGGCCGGCGTGAACAGGAATGCCGGCGCCGCGTTCGCCGCGTCCGCCTGGCGCAGCGGCGTGATGTTGTCGAGGATCCAGAAGCCACGCCCGTGCGTGGCGACGATCAGATCGTCATCCTTGATCGCGAGGTCGCGCATGGACGACGGCGGCAGGTTCAGCTGCAGCGGCTGCCAGCGATCGCCGGCGTCGAACGAGACGAACACGCCGCGCTCGGTGCCGCAGAAGAGCAGGCCGGCCTTGACCGGATCTTCCTTGACCGTCTGCACGTATATGCCCTTGGGCAGCCCGTTGGTGATCGGCTGCCAGCTCCTGCCCGCGTCGCGCGTGCGGTAGATGTGCGGGTCGTAGTCCTCGAGCTGATGCCGCTCGGCCGCCGCATAGGCCGTGTTCACGTCCGAGTGCGACGCTTCGATCATCACGACTTTCGTCCAGGCGGTCATCTCACTCGGCGTGACGTTCTGCCAGGATTGCCCGTCATTCTGCGTTAGCTGGATCACGCCGTCGTCCGTGCCAATCCAGATCGTCGGCGCGCGAACAGGCGACGGCGCGATCGTGTAAACCACGCCGCGGCGGGTGTAAGGCGGCGCGTCCGCCGCGGCCGCGGCGTCGAGATTGGGCGGCACGCCGGGATCCTCGCGGGTGAGATCCGCACTGATCTTGGTCCACGTCCCGCCGCCGTCGACCGTCTTGTAGACGAACTGATTGGCGTAATAGAGCGCCTTCGGATCCGCCTGCGAGAACACGAGCGGCTGCGTCCAGGCGTGGCGATAAACCAGGCCCTCTTGCGGGATCTCGGGCGTTATGTTCTTCGTCTCGCCGGTGAGGACGTTGCACTTTTCGACAGTGCCGCCGAAGAGGATCTCCGGATGCAGCGGATCCGGAGCGGTGTAACCGCTCTCGCCGCCGGCGCAGAGCGGCAGCCAGTGATGCATCGACAGCACCGAGAGCCACGTGCGGCTCGGCGTGCCGACGGCGCCGCTGTCCTGCTGCGCGCCGGTGATCCAGTAGGGAAAGCGGTAGTCCGCGGCGACATGATAGAGCTGCGCGGTGGGCTGGTTGTACCAGGAGCTCCAGGTGCGAGTACCGTCCACCGTCACGATCGTCCCCTGATCGCCGCCGACGACCATGCGACCGGGATCGTCTGGCGAGATCCAGATCTGGTGGTAGTCGTCACCGCCGGGAGACGCCTTGATCGGCGCTCCCCAGGTACGTCCGGCGTCGCTCGACTTGTAAATGCCGGTGTTCGGCACATAGACGATGTCGGCGTTGCGAGGATCGACGGCGACCTTCGTGAAGTACCAGCCGCGCTGCCAGATACGCTGGTCGCCGGACGTCTTGGTGAACGTCGCGCCCGCGTCATCCGATCGGAACAGTCCGCCTTCCTTCGCGTCGGCGATGACATAGATGCGGCGTGGATTCGACGGCGCCACCGCGATGGCCATGCGGCCGAGGCCTTCCGAGGGAAGCCCGTTGGTCAGTTGCTGCCAGGTCGTGCCGCCGTCGGTGGACTTGTAGAGTCCGCTGCCCGGCCCGTTCGCCGGCATGTAGATGAACCACGGCGGGCGGCGCACGGCCCACATCGCGGCATAGACGATCTGCGGATTCGCGGGATCGAACGCGAGATCGATCGCGCCGACGTTCTCATCCTTATAGAGCACCTTCTGCCAGGTCGAGCCGCCGTCGCGCGAGCGGTAAACGCCGCGATCGGGATGCGGCCCATAGACATGTCCAAGCGCCGCGACGTAGACCACGTTGGGATCGCGCGGATGGACGATGATGCGGCCGATCTGCCGCGTCGTCTCGAGGCCGATTCGGCGCCAGTTGCGGCCGCCGTCGGCAGACTTGTAGACGCCGTCGCCGAAGGCGATCGAGTCGCGCATGTCCGCTTCACCGGTGCCGACGTAGATGACGTCAGGGTTCGACGGCGCCACTCCGATCGCGCCGATCGACGCGACGCCGGTGCTGTCGAAGATCGGCGTCCACGTGCGGCCGTTATTCGTCGTCTTCCATAATCCGCCGCCGACCGACCCGAAGTAGAAGGTGTTCGGCTGACCGACAGCGCCCGACACGGCATTGACGCGGCCGGCGCGGAACGGGCCGGCGTGCCGCCACTTGAGATTGCTGTAGAGCGCGGCATCGACCGCCCCTGGCTGCTGTGGGGCGCCAGTCAAAGACGATCGCAGACAAAGGACG
>JBKPSE010000479.1:0-11085 GCA_046765855.1 Acidobacteriota bacterium
AACGGACTCTTCACGATCGCACCCGAAAGGAGCAGCGCGGCGATGCAGAAGGCGAAACGCAGCGGACGGCGCTGTTGACTGAAAGCGGCAAGTGCGGGCACCGCCGCGCCCACGATGAGAAAGCGCGACGACGATCCGAACTGGCCGTTGACGATCACCGATGCGAAGGCGAGAGCGCCGATCGCGAGGGCCCACGCGCCATCCCGCCACGAGAGCCCTTTCTCGGCACCGGGAACCGCTCGGCGAGCGAGGCAGGCGACCACGAGCACGAGCGGGTATTCGACGATGCCGCTGAACACGACCGGCGCCAGCAGCGCGTTGAACAGTCCGCCGAGCATGCCGCCGAACGAAATCCAGAAATAGAACTCGGTCAATCGCGCCGGCGCCGGGCGATCCTCGACGAGTTCGCCATGGCACGCGAGCGCGACGATGGCGAAGACGCCGAGGTGCAATGGAATCGTCACTCCCGCAGGCTGATTCAATTGGGCGACGAGCACGAGCGTGAGCACGGTGGCCGCGAGCGGCAGAAACCGCGACGCTGCGTGACGGACCGGTGCGCCGGACGCACTGAACGCAACCACGAACGTTCCCAGATAGACGCCGAGCGGCACCATCCAGAGGAGCGGCACCGACGCCACGTCGGTCGACATGTAACTGGTGACGGCAAGCAGCAGGCTGGATGGCACGAAGGCGAGCACCGTCCAGCGCAGTCGTCGCTGCCCCGATATCGGCGGCGCCTCGACAGTCTTCGCGATCGCGCCGGTTCGCGCGGCGGCACCCCGGCGCCACACCGCAAAGGCGCAGCAGGCGGTGAGAACGATCAACAGCACGTAGCCGGCGGTCCAGAGCTGAACCTGCTGCTGCAGTCTCAACGTACGCTCGACGACGAGCGGATAGGCGATGAGCGCGGCAAAGCTGCCGACGTTGCTGGCGGCGTAGAGGAAATATGGATCCTTCGCCCCCTCGTCATCGGTCGACGAGTACCACTGCTGCAGTACGGCGGCGCCGGTGGACAAGGCGAAAAACGGCAGCCCGATCGAGAGCAGCAGCGTGAGCAGCAGCCATCCCGCGGGATTCTGCGTCGGCGGTGGCGTCGCGGACCAGAGGGCAATCGGCAGGCAGGCGAGCGGCGCGAGCATGACCGCCATGTGGACGATCGCATGGCGTCGCGCGCCGAAGAGGCGCGTTGCGCCGTGGGCGTAGGCGTAGCCACAGAGCAGGACCGCCTGGAAGAAGACGAGACAGGTGTTCCACACGGACGCGGCGCCGCCGAGCAGCGGCAGCACCATCCGCGCGATCATCGGTTCCACCAGGAACATCAGAAACGCGCTGAGAAACAGCGTGGCGGTGAACGTGATGACGAGCGCGCGCGAGCGCGACCGGACCGCAGGTGTCGCAACAACGCTGGTCAGAGTGGACGCTGCCCCGGACATGTCCCGCGGCCAGTCACAAGAAACACGCCAGCCTTAGCGGCTGCAGCGACAACAACTTACGAGCGCACGCACACGACGGCAAGACGATTTTGCAATGCGCCGACAAAAACGTCAGCGAACGGTGATCGGCGGGCTGGTGGCGGCGCGTGTGTAGCCGTTGTTCAGGAACAGCCGGAACTCGTAGGTGCCCGGCGTTGCCGGCGCGTTCACCGTCCAGGTCCGCGTGGTCGTGGACCCGACGTAGACGAACGTGATGTAGCTGGTGTTCGCGGCTGCGGTCGACGCGAAGGCGATCCAGTCGTAGGCGCCGCCCGTCCCGTTGGTCAGCGTGACGGTGATCGGCGTCCCCGGCGCCGCTGTCGTCGTACTCACCGCGAGCGATGGAGGCGGCGCGATGGGGAATGCGACCGCCGGTGACGTGCCGCCGCCCGGCGAGGGGGACACGACTGTGACCTGCGCCGTGGACGGCGTCGCGATGTCATCCGCGCCAATCGCCGCGCGCAGCTGCGTGCTGCTGACGAATGTCGTGCTCCTCGCGCTTCCGTTCCATTTGATCTGCGAACTGGCGACGAACCCGCTGCCGTTGACGGTCAACGTGAACGCGGCTCCGCCGGCAATGGCCTTCGCCGGACTGAGGGACGTGATCGCTGGCGCGGGATTCACGCCTGCAGAGACCGTCACGGTCGGACTGGTCGCGGCACGGGTGTAGCCATTATTCAGGAACAAGCGAAACTCGTAGGTTCCCGCCGTCGACGGCATGTTGACCGTCCACGTGCGCGAGGTGACGCCCGCACCGACGTACGTGAAGGTCACATAGCTGCTGTTCGCGGCCGTCGTCGCCGCGAGCGCCAGCCAGTCGTAGCTTCCGCCAGGCGCATTGCTCAGCGTGGCCGTAACGCTCGCACCCGGCGCCACTGTCGTCGCGCTGACCGCGATCGACGCGGGCGTCGTGGGCGGCGGGACAGCCGGATCGACCGTGATCGTCGCGCTCGTGGCGATTCGATTGTAGGTGTTGTTCGGGAACAGCCGGAACTCGTAGGTGCCCGGCGTCGACGGAGTCGTCACCGTCCACGTGCGAGTGGTGACGCCGGTACCCACATAAGTGAAGGTGAGATACGTCGTATTCGCCGAACCCGTCGCGGCGAAGGCGATCCAGTCGCCGGCGCCGCCGAATCCGTTGTTCAAGGTTACCGTCAGCGGCGCGCCCGGTGCCGCAGTCACGGTGCTCGGTACGAGAGACGGCGGCGGATCGATCGGAATCGTGAGGCTGCCTGAAGCACCGCCGCCGGGCGACGGATTGACGACTGTGAGCTGTGCAGACGCGCCGGCGATGTCGGCCGCGGCGATGGTCGCCTGTAGCTGAGTCGTATTGAGAACAGTCGTCGGCTTTGCCGTGCCGTTCCAATAAGCGACCGAGAACGCGTCGAACCCGGATCCGTTTGCGGTCAGAGTCACGGGCGATGAACCACCGGCGCGAAGACGGCTAGGAGACGTTGATGTCAGCGTCGGTGACGGGTGCGTCACAGTCACGAAATTCGCCAGCGCCTCGAACACGCTGACGCGCGGAATGGTCTCACCGCCGCCGAACAGGCGCGTATCGGTGATCGGCTTTCCCGTTGCGCGCATGGCCGCGAGAACGGCGCTGACGCTGGCGGCGGGCGCCGCTTGGCGGGCGATCGCCCACGCGCCCGATACGTGCGGCGTGGCCATCGACGTCCCGCTCAAATCGGCGAAGCCACCACCGGGAACCGACGAGTGCATCGCTTCGCCCGGCGCGAACAGGGAGAGAAACGAGGCGACGTTGGAGAAGTAAGAGACCTGATTCGACTTGTCGATGGAGCCGACGCTGATCGCGCTCGAAATGCACGCCGGCGATGAGATGGCGCTGCCGTTGCCGTCGTTGCCGGACGCGACGATCGTCGCCACATTGATCGCGCGGAGGTTGTCGATCGCCGGTTTGTAGGGCTGGTCGTCGCAGACGGCGGTGAAAGCCGATCCGCCAATGCTCATGTTGGCGGCGACAACGTTCCATGCGGCCGCGTGCGTGTACGCATACTCCAGTCCGGCGATGATGTCGGAGGAGAACGCACCTGCGCAGGGGGCAAACCCGCCGCAGCTGCGCGAATCGACGATGCGCGAAAAGACCTGGATCGCCATGACGTGGGCGCCGCGCGCCACTCCGGAGAAGGAGACACCAGCCGTGCTGCCGTTGCCGGCCGCGATGCCCGCGACGTGGGTTCCGTGCAGACAGTCGGAGAGGCTGCAGGGCGCTGCCGCCCCCGCACCGACTTGCTCATCGGTGCCGTTCGGACACGCTGTCTGGCTGATGCCAGGAACGCTACTCGAGAAGCACGCTTCGTCGACGACCTTGCCGGAGAGAAACGGATGGCCGGCGTCCACGCCGGTATCGAGCACCGCGATCGTCGTGCCCGATCCGTCGTAGCCGGCGGCCCAGGCCTGATCCGCCTGAATCAGCGGCACGCTCTGCGCGAGCACCGGTTTGACGATCTCGTCCGGGTAGACGCGAACCGCGTCGGAGGATGCGAGCAGCGCACGCCAGGCAGCGGGCGTCACTTCCATCGCGACAAACGGTACCGTGGTGAACCGGCGCGCGACGCGCGCCTCGCCGGCGAGCGGACCGAGGCCGCGCAACAGTTGCGTGCCGGAAGCGTCGATCGCGCGCAGTTGAACGAGCACGCGAACGCGCGGCTCCGCCGGCGGCGCTGGCGCCTGTGCGGAGAGCAGCGAACTGGCGAACAGGATGGCGAGGGTCACCCACGTGCGAATGGCGGCGCGCGGAGCACTCATTCGAGTAGTTGTGCGCTCTGGCGTGCCGCGAGTCAAGCGCTTTCGGCGCGCTGACCGTACTGTGATCGATTTACAAAACTGGCGGTGAAAAAACTATCGCGTCAACGTCGCCCACAGGGCCGCGCCGCACACCGCCGTCACGTAGATCCACGTGACAGAGAAGACGCCGTGCATCACGGTATTGAACCGGTGCCCGCGCCACACCGACGGTGAATAGAAGAACCATTGCATCAGCATGCGCAGCCCCCAGAAGATCGTGAGGCCGCAGAGAACCGCGCGGCTGAGCCGCGTCGGCTGCAGCAGCGCCTCCGCGCACGTGAGGAAGAGCAGCGAAAAAAGCGCGAGCAGTAGAACGATGAAGACGCTGTGCGCCTGAAAGATCTGCCGGTTGAGCAGCGACACCCGCGAGAGCTCCTCCTTCCAGTGAAATCGCGACGGGACACCGACGTTCACGACGGCCAGCGCCGCCATGACGAGACCGACGGCGCGAAGGTGCGGCAGCAGCGTTGCGGGATCGAGCGTCATGTCAGCCTCCGCAGGACGAAGATCCGGACGAACGGAGTGATCGAGAATTCGCGGTGGACGTCGAAGCGGTGGCGCGAGAAGCAACGCAACCACGTGCGTCGCGAGTGGAAGTGCAGGAACCCTGGACCGAAAGCGAGAAAGTTGGCCCAGTCGCGCATATGTTCGGCTACGACGACGCGGCCGGCCGGCCCGAGGACGCGGCGGAGTTCGGTGAAGAGAGCGCTGCGCGCGTCTTCGCTGCGCAGTTCATGCGCCGACAGCAGCAGCATGGCCACGTCAATCGTGCCTTTCGCAAGCGGCAGCTGGCGGTAGTTCACCGCCTCGGCCGATATGGCGTTGCGAGCCAGCCGGCGCGCCCGCGCGATTGACGGTTCGCGCATCTCAGCCTCGTCGTAGATGTCGAAGACGCGGCCGTTCGCCCCCGGGAAGATTCGCATCAGCGCCGGCGTCGATTGATCCAGTCCGGCGTGGAGGTTGATCCACGAAGAGGGGGAGAAGCCGAGCGCCTGAAGCACCCAGTCCCAGTCCATCAGGCGCGAGCGGTCGTACACGATCCACGACGCGATTAGTGACGCGATCAGCCACAACAGGACCAGCGCGACACCGCAGTACGCGCTCACTCGCATCCAGGTTGGCAGCGCGATGGCGCGCAGGACGATTGGTCCAGCGATGGCGATCGCTGCGGCAGCCGCGTAGAACGGCCAGTTGAAGCGGACGATCTGCTTAAAGTGCATGGCGAACTCCCCGCAGCCAGTGATAATCGACATCGCGCAAGTGGAACGCCGCCGCGAGCCGCGGCTCGCAGTGCTCGAATGCTGGCTGCTCGAAGAAGCTCACACGTGCGACGGTGACGCCTGCCGGCGCGGGACGCCAGTTCGTCCGTCGCCCTTCGATCGCCACGATCGAGTGCGTCTCGTGTTCGTAGTCGAACGTGAAGGGCAGCGGTCCCGCGAACGCGCGTGCCTGCCGGACTGTTGCAAACGGCGATTGCGGTGGAAGGGTGTCGTCTTCGAGTCGAACGGTGACGTCGAGGTCGCCGAAGCCGTCCTCGCTTTCGATCGCGAACTGCAAGGTCCCGTCGCTCTGTGCCGTCTGGATCCGGCAGCGGTGATAGTTGTAGTGCGTCAGGAGATTGCCGCCCAGCGCCATCAGGCGGCTATCCGTGTCACTGCGCAGAATGCGCAGTCCTCGTAACGTGCGTCCGTCGCGCAGGGTCAAGCGCGTGAACAGGCGATAGCCGGCGAGGAAGAAATTGCCCCCGAGCGCGGGCGGCCAGCCGTCGGGACGGAGGCGTTCGGTCTGCACCAACGCCACCGCCACGAACCCCAGGTCCCCCATCGTGTCGAGCTCGAGTCCCGGCGCCAGCAACGGTCGCAAGACGGACGCAGGCACTGCGTAGGTCAGCGTCACGCATTCCCGCAGCGTCGCGCGTATCGCAACCGGATGCCGCCGCAGCACCGTTGGGGTCAGGTCTGCAAAATGGCCATTCCCTGGGGTCAGGTCTGGAAAACGGCCGTTCGTGGGGGCAGGTCTAACGCGCACCGTTCTAGAGCCCTGACCCCCGGCAACCGGCGTTTTGCAGACCTGACCCCCGGCGTGGGACGTTTTGCAGACCTGACCCCGGGCAACGGGCGTTTTACAGACCTGACCCCCGGCAACGGGCATTTTGCAGACCTGACCCCGGATGGCGGCGCGCCAGACCAGGGTCAGGAACGCGAGGTTCAGCGGCAACAATCCGGCCGGCCAGAGGAGGAGGGCGCGCGCGAACTTCAGCTCCGCGACGTTCATGGACAAGAGAACGACTGTCTGTACGGCCGCGCACCATCGGGGCGCGCGGCGGGACAGCAGCCAGACCGCGATCCCGACTTCCAGTAGACCGACGGCCACCAGAACGCGCTCGCCGGTCGCGCCGGCAAGGCCGGGCACGGACTGCACGATTGCAAGATGCCGCGGGGACCCGCCGAGCAGCTTGTTGTAGAGACCGTGCACCAGCCAGACGGCAGCGAGCGCGGCAGTCATCCCAGCATTCGGGCGATCTTGTCGCCCGCCTTGACGATGCGCATCAGCGCCGGCGTGGGCAGCTTGCGCGTCTGCTCAACCCAGGCCGTCATCACTTCGAAGAAACTCAGCATGTCGCCGAGACGCTCGCGCGTGTAGGCATCGGCAGCTCCGGGCTTCTTTGCGTCCGCCACCGCTTCGCGCAGCATCGTCAACACGGGGTCGGTCTCGCGCTTCTTTCGCTCGTCGACGATGACGCGGAACATCTCCCACACGTCCTTCATGCTTTCGAAGTAATCGCGGCGGTCGCCGAGCACGTGGACGACGCGGACGATGCCCCAGCCCTGAAGCTCGCGCAGGCTGGTGCTGGCGTTGGAGCGCGCCACGTTCAACGTGGCCGCGATCTCCTCGGCGTTGAGCGGCCGCGGCGACAGGAAGAGCAGGGCGTGGACCTGGGCGACGGTGCGGTTGATCCCCCAGCGGGCACCCATCTCGCCCCAATGGAGGATGAACTTCTGCTGAATCGGTGTGAGAGCGTTGCTGTGGTCAGGCATTTCTGTCAGAACAGAAATTACAGAAATTCAGGGCGGCTGTCAAATCGGCGGCGCGAGCGGAACGGTTCTGGCAAGATCGCAGGCGATGGCTGGATTCGCGGCGTTGATTGCCGTCCTGCTGGCGGCGCTCTATGTCTGCTGGCTCATGTTCCAGCCGTTCTTCAACGTCCTGATGTGGGCGGCGGTGTTGTGCGTGGTGTTCTATCCGATGCACCGGCGCATCCTGGCGCGGACGCAGAAGCCGACCCTTGCCGCGGCGCTGTCGACACTGCTCGTCGTCTTGTTGATCCTGCTGCCGGTCACGGCGGTGACGGTGGCGGTCGTGCGTGAGCTCAGCGGCGCGGCCGCTTCATTTCAGGCGAGCGACCACAACTGGACCGTGCCGCCCGCCGTCGCGCGCGTCGTCGACGTCATCGGACGATACGTCGACATCGACATCGACAAGGAGAGCGCGCGCAAGTTCGCGGCGGAGCGGATGCAGGCGTGGGGCGCGGCGCTGGCCGCAAGCACGCTGGTGGTCGTTGGCGGCGCCGTCGGCGCCGTGGTGCAGACGCTGCTGGTCATCTTCACGCTTTTCTATTTTTTCAGGGACGGCGAGAACATCCGGCGCGCCGCGTACCAGATGGTGCCGCTGCAGCGCGTGCAGTGGCACGACATCATGACGCGCACTCGGGACGTGATTGGCGCCACGGTCTATGGCGTGCTGGCGATCTCCGCGATTCAAGGCGTCCTCGGCACGTTCATCTTCTGGGCGCTGGGACTGCCGTCACCGCTCCTCTGGGGTGTGGTGATGTTCTTTCTCTCGATGATCCCGATGGCCGGCGCGTTCCTGGTGTGGGTCCCGGCTGCCATCTATCTGGCACTGATTGGGTCATATGTGAAAGCGATCATCCTGGTCTTCTGGGGCGTGCTGGTGATCGGTTCGATTGACAACGTGCTGTCGCCGAAGCTGGTGGGCCGCCGCGCCTCCCTGCACGAACTCCTGATCTTTTTCGCCGTTCTGGGCGGATTGCAGGTCTTCGGCGTTCTCGGCCTCGTCCTGGGTCCGGTCGTCGTGGCCATGACGCTGGCCCTGATCGAGATGGTGCGTCAGGCCGGACACCCACCCGCCGAGACGCTGCCGCAGGAAACGGTGCTCGAGGAACAGTCGAAACTCAGAGAAGTCGGGTAGCCAGTACGGCAGAGGTCGGAGCCTCTCCGGCACAGCTCGTGCTTCCCCACCTCGCCGTTATGCGCGAGGTCCTCATGTATATCCCCTCCTGGATCGGCCGCGCGATCCTGCTCGTTCTGCTGGCAGCGTTCGTTCCGACACCGGCCTCAGCCGCCGAGGTGCTGTGCGATCCGTCGTTCCAGGATTGCCGCTCGATGCTGTTGTCCCGCATTCAGAGTGAAACCGTGGCGATCGATGTCGCCATGCTGTTCATGGAAGACGACGAACTCGCCGACCAGATCATCGCGCGCTTCAAGGCAGGCGTCAGCGTACGCATGATCGTCGAACCGCGGCGCAACCTGACCACGCCGAAGAACGTCGAGATTCTCGATCGCCTCAGCGCCGCCGGAATTCCCATGCGCGCCAAGGCGGGCGGCGGCATGCTGCATTGGAAGTTCATGATCTTCGACGGACAGAACGTGATGGAGTGGAGCGCCGCGAACTACTCCGACTTCTATTTCAGACCGACCGTTCCGTACGCGAACTACACAGACGAGGGCATCTACTTCACCGACCAAGCCAGCCTGATCGACAGCTTCCGGCGGAAGTTCGACGACGCGTGGATCGATCCAACCGCCATCACCAACTTCGCGAACATCACCTCGACGCCGACGCGACGCTATCCGCTCTACTCGATCGACCCTGATCTGAGCTTCGTGCCATGGGAGAACTTCGCCACGCGTTCCGTGCCGTTCTACGACGCGGAGCAGGTGCGGATCGACACGATCATGTACAAAATCACCGAGCCGCAGCATGCCGACGGGTTGATCCGCGCGGTTCAGCGCGGCGTTCCGGTGCGGCTGATTACCGAAGGGGAGCGCTATCGCAACCCGTCGAACTTCTGGCAGGCGTACCACATCGATCGCCTCTACATGGCGGGCGTGCAGATCCGCGACCGTGCGCACGAAGGATTCCTGCATCAGAAGAGCACGCTGCTCTACGGCCAGGGGATGACGATCTTCGGGTCGTCGAACTGGACGAACGAATCGAACGGGTCGCAGTACGAGCACAATTACTTCACGCACAAGACGTGGTTCTTCGACTGGTTCCGCCAGAACTTCGAGCGGAAGTGGGGTAATAAGACCGGTACCGTCGAGACCGTCGCCTTCAAGCCGCTTCCGCCGGATCCACCAGCGTATTCGGCGCCAGCCAATGGCGCGACCGGGATCGCCACCACCGGTGTGAACCTGCAGTGGAATCCGGGTTCGTGGGGATGGACGGCGGACATCTATTTCGGCACATCGCCCTCGCCGCCGCTCTACCGCGCCGGCGTCAGCGCATGGCCGAGTGACATCCACAGCTTTGCACTGCCGACGCTGAACCCGTCGACGACCTACTACTGGAAGATCGTCAGCAAGACCGTCGCGCTGCAACAGACTGAAGGAGCGGTGTACTCGTTCACGACCGCCGGAACGGCGCCGCCGCCACCGCCGCCGAACGCCGCGCCGACCGTGTCGATCACCAGTCCGGCCAATAACAGTACGTTCACGGCGCCGGCGACGATCGCCATTGCCGCCACCGCGTCGGACAGCGACGGGAGCATTTCCCGCGTCGACTTCTACTCGGGTGCGACGCTGCTCGGGTATGACGCGACGAGTCCGTATCAATTCTCGTGGAGCGGCGTGCCCGCCGGCAGTTACTCGATCACCGCCCGCGCCTACGACAACGCCGGAGCGACGGCCACCTCCGCCAGCGTGGCCGTTACCGTTACCGCGCCACCACCCGCGGCGACGCTGCCATCGCCATGGCAGTCTCAGGACATCGGCGCCGTCGGTGTGGCCGGACGTGCAAGCGCATCGAACGGCACGTTTACCGTCGCCGGCTCGGGCGCCGACGTCTGGGCCAGCGCCGACGCGTTCCATTTCGCCTGGCAGCAGATGAGCGGCGATGCCGACGTCATCGCGCGGGTTGCGTCGGTGGAATACGTGGCCGCATGGGTCAAAGCGGGCGTGATGATTCGCGAACGCCTCACTGCCGATTCCGCGCATGCCTTCATGCTGGTGTCGGCAGGAAAGGGGCTTGCGTTCCAGCGGCGGCTTGCGAACGGAGGACTGTCGACGAACACAACCGGAAGTCTCGGCACCGCTCCGGCCTGGGTGAAGCTCGAACGGCGCGGCAACACGATCACCGCGTCGCTGTCGAATGACGGCGCCAACTGGACGCCGGTCGGCAGCGATACGTTCACCATGCCGGCAACCGTCTACGTCGGCCTTGGCGTGTCGAGCCATGACAACACTCGGCTGGCGACGGCAACGTTTGACAACGTTACGGTGCGCAGCGTCGCGGCGCCGCCTCCTCCGCCCGCCAATATTGCGCCGAGCGTGGCGATCACCAGCCCGGCAAACAACGCGAGCTTCACCGCACCGGCGACGATTTCCATCGCCGCCGCCGCATCCGACAGCGACGGTACGATTGCGCGCGTCGACTTCTATTCCGGCGGGACGCTGCTCGGATCGGATACCGCCAGCCCGTATTCGTTTTCGTGGAACAACGTCACGGCGGGCACCTACACGCCTGTCTCTTATACACATCTCCGAGCCCACGAGACTTAATAGCA
>JBKPSE010000480.1:0-3689 GCA_046765855.1 Acidobacteriota bacterium
GCGCCACGCCGACCAGCGTGACCGGATCGCGCGGGGTCACGCCGAACAGCTGCGACTGGAGCGCCGGGCCGGCCAGCAGCGCGCCAATCGCGCCGAGTGCGATCCCCGCCACGCTCAAGCGCAGCGAGTGGCTGACGACCAGGCGGACTACCGATCCCGGCTTCGCTCCGAGCGCCAGGCGGACGCCGATCTCGCGCGTCCGCTGCGTCACCAGATAGGCGAGCACGCCGTAGACGCCGATGGCGGCCAGCACCAGCGCCAGGCCCGCGAACATCCCGAACAGCCACGCGGTGACGCGCGGCTGCGCCGTGCCGCTCTCGATGAGCGCGTCCATCGTGCGGACGTTGTAGACCGCGAGCTGCGGATCGATCGCGCTGGCGCTCTTGCGCATGACGCTGGCCATCGCCATGTCGCCGCGCGCCCGCACCACCAGCGTCATCGTCGGCCACAGGAACTGCGTCGTCGAGAGGTACATCGTCGGCCGCGGATCCACCGCCTGGTTGAGATTGCGGACGTCGCCGACCACGCCGACGACGAGATAGGGCTGGCGCTCGTTGGGATCGGTGATGCTGTGGCCGACGGCGTCTTCGTTCGGCCAGAAGCGCCGCGCCATGTCGCTGCTGAGGATGACCACTGGCTGGCCGCCGCGGCGATCGCTTTCCGCGAACGTGCGCCCGCGCAGCAGCGGAATGCCCATGGCGCGGAAGTAATCGGGGCTGATCATCCGCCAGTCGGCCTGCACGCTTTGCGTGCCGAGGGCGTTGGCGCCGACACCCCGCATCGGCTGTCCCGTGTTGCCGCCGCTGAGCGGCGCGCCGCTGGAGAGCCCGACCGCCTCGACGCCGGCGGTCCCGGCGATGTCCTGGAGCAGCCGCGCGTAGAACTGCCATCCCGCCGCGTGGTCGGGGTAGCGCGACGCCGGCAGGCCGATCGTTGCGGTCGTCAGCCGGCCCGTCGCGAAGCCGAGATCGACGCGCTGCAGTCGCAGGAAACTCTGCACGAGGAGCGCCGCCGCGGCCAGCACGGTCGTCGCCAGCCCCAGTTGTCCGACGACGAGGAGCCGCCGCGCCAGGCCCTGGTGCCGCGCGCCGGCGCCGCGGCCGCTGTCCTTCAGCGCGCCGACGACGTCGCGCCTGGAGTTGAAGGCGGCGGGCAGCGCGCCGAACAGCAGTCCGGTGACGATCGACACGGCGAGCGCGAACATCAGCACCTGCGGGTTCAACGCGATCGCGTCCGTCCGCGGCAGCACGGCCGCGAGCTGGGTTTTGAAGAGCGGCACCGCCCAGTAGGCGAGCAGGATGCCGGCGCCGCCGCCGATGCACGAGAGCAGCACCGACTCGGTGAGCACGTCTCGTACAATCCGGCCCCGGCTCGCGCCAAGGGCCAGACGCACCGCCTGTTCGCGGCGGCGGAGCGCGGTGCGCGCGAGCATCAGGTTGGCGACGTTGGTGCACGCAATGAGCAGAACCAGGCCGACGCACGCGAGCACCAGATAGAGGTTGGTACGCAGCGCCTCTGGCACGATCCAGTCGTAGAACGAGGCCATCGTGACACCCCATCCCGCATCTTCTTTGGGGTAGTCCTTCGCCAGCTGCAGCGCCAGCGCATCCATCTCCTTCTGCGCCTGCTCGATCGTCACGCCCGCGCGCAGGCGGCCGACCACGCTCGTCTGGTGGTTGGCCCGGCTCTCCTTGGCCAGATCGGCGGCCAGCGGCGTAATCAGCTGGATCGTTATGACGAAGTCCGCTTCACGGGCGATGCCGATGACCGTGTGGGCGACGCCGTCGAGCACGATGGGCTGTCCGATCAGGTCGGTGCGCCCGCCGAAGCGCGAGCGCCACAGCGATTCGGCGAGCATCGCGACGCGCGGGCCGCCCGGACGATCCTCGTCCGCCGAGAAGACGCGGCCGGCGGTGGGCTGCACGCCAAGGAGCGGCAGCAGCGACGCCGTCGCTTCGATGCGGCTCACGCGCTGCGGCTCGCCGCCGGTCGTCAGAGTCGTGCTGCTGCCGCGCCATGCGGCGAGCGCCTCGAACGAGCGCGCCCGCTCGGTCCACGACACGTAGTTGGGGACGGACGCGGAGAAGCGGGGAATGCGCAGCGTGTCGTTCTTCTCCCAGATCCGCACCAGCCGCGCCGGGTCGCGGTTGGGCAGCGGCTGCAGCGCCACGGCGTGGACGACGCTGAAGATCGCGGTGTTGGCGCCGATGCCGAGCGCGAGCGTGGCCACGGCGACCAGGGTGAACATGGGCGTGCGTCGCAGCGTGCGCGCCGCGTAGCGGAGGTCGTGAAAGGTCAGTCGCATGTGCTCTCCCGGCGCTCGCACGAGCGCATCACCGGCCACGCCACACCAGAACCGGACGACGCCGCGTCGTCCGCGCATCGCCGCGTCGGCGCGCGCCTGGCGGTAGGCCGCCTCCATGTCGTCGCCGAACCGATCGCGGAACTCCTCGGGATAGAGGCGGAGGACCAGGCGGAACAGGCGTTCGCGTGCGCCCACGTCAGCCCTTGCGCGGCACCAGGCCGTTGCGGCGCGCCTGGTGCAGCAGCGCGGCGAGCCGATCGGCCTCCGCCGCGGCGACGGCGCGTCCGAAGCTCGTCAAGCGGTAATAGCGGCGCCGCTCGTCGCCGGCGGCGCGGCGGAACGACTCCTCGATCAAACCGTCGTCGACCATCTTGCGGATCGATCCGTAGAGCGTGCCGGGGCTCATGCGCAGCCGGCCGTCGGTGCGCTCGGCCACTTCCTTCATCACCGCGTAGCCGTGCTTCTCCCGTTCGCCGAGCGCGATGAGGATGTGGAAAACCGCCGGCGGGAGCGGCAGCTGCCGCTGCACATCTATGTCGAGATCCGTCATATATACCGAGCTACGTTATATCCGAATCCGTTACACCGATGCAAGGCGGCGCGAAGGCCCCGTTTATCCGGATCAGCCATTCCTCCCGCATCGTCGGCAGTAATTCGTACGCGGACGGAGGGCTGCTGTACATCAAGACGGCGACGAACGAGAGCTTTACGATCACGCATCGTCTGCATGCCCTGGAGGCCCGTCTCGACCCGCGCCGTTTCATCCGGCTGAGTCGTGGGACGCTCGCGAACGTGGAGATGATTTCTCAGGTCAGTCCGATGCCGGGCGGAACCTACGTCGCAATGCTGTCCAACGGCCAGGAACTGGGTGTCAGCCGCATCCGGTCCCGAGCGCTTCGCGAGACACTGCTGAAACTTTAGCGCGACAGCTACGTGTGGCTCCGTTGCTGCGGCGGACTTCAACAGTGGATGGACGACAACGCGGGTGTCGGACTTCGTCAATCGTGTGCCCTCGATTTCTATCCCAGTCACCGCATCGAGTGTCGAGTAAGATCTCGCGGAGTCTCTGGCAATCGGATTCAGCGGTACGGCCGGACTCCGCGCACTCCCGGATGTGCGACACGTCAGTCTGTGGCGAAGGACACAGCAGGAGGCACGATGCTTCAGGATCTTCGATTCGGCCTACGTCTCCTCCGCAAGCATCCGGTCCCGGTCGGTATCAGCATCGGCGGACTCGCGCTGGCCATCGGCGTCGTGACGTCGGCATTCAGCCTCGTCAATGCCGCAATGCTCCGACCGTATGGCATGGACGAACCGTCGTCGGTCGTGAGTGTCACGCGCCCGTTCGGCGACCGCATGCGGCCGTATTGGCCATACGAGCAGT
>JBKPSE010000481.1:0-11633 GCA_046765855.1 Acidobacteriota bacterium
GGATCGAGCCGACGAGGAACTGCAGTGTTTCGTCCAGCTCGCGCGCGGTCGGGCCCTCGCGCCCGAGGGCGCCCACTTCGGCGTCAATCGCCGCGATGGCGCGATCGACATTGTTCGGGTCGACCCCGGCGCGGATAACCAGCGGACCGGGGCCGAGGCTCGGATCGAATGAACTGAACGCGTAGTACGCCATCCCCTGCCGTTCGCGAATGTTCTCCGCCAGGCGGCCGCCGAGCCCGAATTGTCCGAGGATCGTATTCATCACCCAGTAGCTGCAATATGCCGGGTCGAGGCGGCTGATGCTGATGAATCCGTAGGCAATGTCGGACTGCGACTTGTCGGGCATCTCGATGAGCGCCTGCTCGCGCCGGGTGCGCGGCGCGACTGCGGGGACCTCGCGTGAGGGAGCCGCCGGCGCGTCCCAGCCGGCAAACGCCGCGTGAACGGCGGCCGCCGCGGCACTGGCGCGCACGTCACCGACGATCGCAATCGACAAGGTTGCCGGCGAGAAATGCCGGCGGTGATGTTCGATCAGATCGGCGCGGACCAGACGTTCGACACTCGCAATCGATCCCTTGGCGGGACGCCCGTAAGGGTGATCGGCGCCGTAAAGAAGCTTCTGCAGCTCCTCGCTGGCGCGAACGCCGGTGTTGTCCTTGTCCTGCCGGATGGCGGTAATCGTCTCGGCGCGGCGCTTCTCGATTTCCTGCTCCGGGAACGTCGGATTCCTGGCGACGTCGGCGACGACTGCGAGGACGTCATCGAAATCTTCCGACAGACACGTGCAGGTCAGCGAGATCACGTGACGGTTGGTCGATACTCTGAGCGCGACGCCGCGGTCGTCGAGCGACTCCGCGATCGCGTCCGCCGATCGAGTCGTGGTGCCGCGGTCGATGACTCGGCCGAGAAACCAGGCGAGCCCCGGACGGTCGTCCGGCTCGTCGAGACTGCCGGCGCGAAACGCGAGGTTGATGGTCACGGCCGGCGAGAATGCCGTCTCCTGCACGATCAGGACAGCGCCGTTGGGCAGAACCTGGCGGAGCGGATCGAGGCCGCTGGTGACCGTTGCCGGCATCAGCGGCGCTCCAGCGGCCGGAACCAGCCAACCGTGCGGCGATCGCGTGACAGATAGCGCGCGGCGACCTCGGCAACGCGCGCCGCGGTCACGGCGGCGAGCCGCGATGGCAGCTCGTCGAGGTAACCGGGTCCGGTTACCGTTTCGAAGTAGCCGAGCTGATGCGCGACATTGGTGACGCTGTCGGTCTCGAACACCAGCCGCGCGCGCAGCTGTCGTTTCGCGCGCGCGACCTCCTCGTCGCTCAGGCCTTCGGCGCGCACACGCTCGATCGCCGCCGTCGCCGCTTCTTCGAGCGAGGGCAACGCCACGCCTTGCATCGCCGTAAAACCGATGCTGTAGAGAAACGGCTCGCGCGTCGGCAGGAGCGAGCCGGCGACCAGCGAGGCGAGACCTTTCTCGACCAGCGCCGTGTAAAGGCGCGCGCGGCGCTGCGGCGGCGCGCCGCGGAAACTGGACCAGAGGTTCAGCCCTTTCGCCCCGGTCAACGCGGCGTCGAGGACCAGCATCGGCAGAAAATCCTCGTGGCGGGCCGCAGGTGCGTGCCAGGCGAACTTCAGATATGCGGTCGTGCCCTCACGCTCCAGCAGCACGCGTCGCTCGCCGATCTGCTGCGGCTCCGCGGGGCGCGAGTGCGAAGGCGCGCGTCCGCCGTCGATGCTGCCGAAGTGCGCGTCTGCGCGGCGCAGCACATCGTCCGTGTCGACGTCGCCGACCACGACCAGCGTCGCGTTCTCCGGAACGTAGTGGCGCCGGTAATGGCCGAACAAGTCGTCGCGCGTCATCGAGCGGAGGTCGTCGATCCAGCCGATGGTCGGATGCCGATACGGGTGGGCCCGGAACGCGGTGGCAGTGACTTCGATATCGAGCAATTGATCAGGATCGTTCTCGCCGCCTTGGAGCTCCGAGATGATCACCGTCCGCTCCGATTCACACTCCTGCGGCTCGTAGAGGCCGTGCGCCATGCGCTCGGCCTCGATGAAGAGCAGTGTGTCGAGCGCGTCCTTCCCCGCCGTCTCCAGGTACGTCGTCTGATCGATCCAGGTGTAGCCGTTCCAGGTGCCGCCGAAGCGCTCGACGATCCCCTTCATTTCGTCGCGCGGGATGTTGGTCGTGCCCTTGAAATTCATGTGCTCGACCCAGTGCGACACACCGGTCTGTCCGGGCAGCTCATCGCCGCTGCCCACGCGATACCAGCACCACACGGACACGAGCGGCGCGGTGTGAAGCTCCTGTATCAAAAGCTTCAGCCCGTTGTCCAAATGAGCGGTGCGCACCCTGCAAGTATATAAGCGGCCGTTGGCGCGTCCTTTGCAGAGTTAGCCTCCGACTACAAGTTTGAACCTCGTCAATTGGTGTATGGAGGCGATGGAAATGTTGAAGCGGACGGTTCTCAGCGCGGTATGCGCCGCGACCTTGCTCGTGACGGGTGTCGCGTTTGCGCAGACCAGCGCGACGTTGACTCTTCGTTCCGGCGAACGGGTGAGCGGTGACCTCATCGACCTCGGCGGCGTCGGCTACACGGTTCGCGTGAACGGCAACGAGCGCCAGATCGCGCAGAACGACGTCGCGGTGATCGATTTCACGGGCGGGACGATGAGTTCCGCCGATTGGGCCAAGTTCACGGGCACCTCGCAGGTGGTGCTCCGCAACGGCCAGACCATCGACGGATCGCTGTATGACATCGGCGGCACCAACCCGCTGCGGCTGACGCTGAAGACCTCGAGCGGCGAGCGCGAAATCTCGTCGAACGAAGTCGCGCGAATCATCGTCGCGCGCCCCGACAACGTTGCGACCGGCACGTCGGGCATCGCGGACACGCCGTCGGTGGCGGGGGCAATCACGGTGCACGCGAATCAGCCGTGGACCAGCACCGGAATCACGGTGAAGAAGGGTCAGCGTGTGACCTTCATCTCCACCGGCGAAATCCAGCTGAGTACTGACGCGGCCGACGTCGCCACGCCGGACGGCTCGAAAACGGGCCGGGCCGCCGCGAATGCCCCGTTCAAACAGGGCGCCGCGGGCGCGCTGCTCGGCCGTGTCGGCAACAGCGCGCCGTTCCCGCTCGGGAGCAATCAGCAGACGGTGACGATGCCGTCGAACGGCGTGCTCTATCTCGGCATCAACGACGACGAGTTCGGGGACAACCGGGGCAACTTCCAGGTCGTCGTGAAGTAACGATCGTCCAAACGCAGATCCTGGGGTTTGATCTGCGGGGCCGGTCCGCCTGTCACGGGCGGCCGGCCTTTCTTTTGTACAATTGACGGATACGCATGCCCGATTGGAAGGACACGCTCAATCTGCCCCGCACGGGGTTCCCGATGAAGGCAAACCTGCCCACGAGCGAGCCGGACACGCTCGCGCGATGGGCGGCGATGGACCTCTACGGAAAGATTCAGCGCGCGCGCGCCGGCGCGAAGAAATTCGTGCTGCACGACGGTCCCCCTTACGCCAACGGGCAGATCCATCTCGGCACCGCGCTGAACAAGATCCTCAAGGACTTCGTCGTCAAATCGCGCTCGATGGCGGGGTTCGACGCGCCATACGTGCCCGGATACGACTGCCATGGTTTGCCGATCGAACTGAAGGTCGATCGGGAGCTCGGGCCGAGGAAGCGCGACATGAGTGTGGCGGATTTCCGCCGCGCCTGCCGCGCCTACGCCGAACGTTTCATCGGCGTGATGACCAAGGAGTTCGAGCGGCTCGGCATCTTCGGCGACTGGGAACATCCCTACCTGACGATGAACTTTCGCTATCAGGCCGCGATCGCGCGCGCGCTCGGTACGTTCGTCGACAAGGGACTCGTCTACAAGGGCAAGAAGCCGGTGCACTGGTGCATCCATTGCCGCACCGCGCTCGCTGAAGCGGAAGTCGAGTACGAAGAGCACTCGTCGCCGTCGATCTACGTGGAGTTTCCGCTGGCCGAGGACAGCGCGGCGGAGCTCGCGAGCCGCATCCCGGAGCTGAAGGGGCGCGACGTCTCCGTGCTGATCTGGACGACGACTCCATGGACGATTCCGTCCAATCTGGCGATCGCATTTCATCCCGACTTCGATTACGCCGCCTACGAGGCCGGCAGCCGGGTTGTGATCGTGGCGGAAGCGCTGGCGCCCAACGTCGCAGAAGCGGCGGGCAGGACGTTCGGTGAGCCGGTGGCGCGGTTCAAAGGCGCGGTGCTCGAGCGCATCCGCTTCCAGCACCCGCTCTACGCCCGAATTTCGCTGGGTGTGCTCGGCGATTACGTGACGCTCGATGCCGGAACCGGCGCGGTGCACACGGCGCCCGGGCACGGCGCCGACGACTTCAATACCGGCGTGCGCTACGGACTCGATATCTATGCGCCGGTCGGTCCGAGCGGCCTCTTTCTCGACACCGTCGACATGTTCGCGGGGCAACGTGTTTTCGATGCGAACCCGCACATCGAAGCGGCATTGAAGGAGCGCGGACGTCTGTGGCATCGCAGCGACTTCACGCATCAGTATCCGCACTGCTGGCGCTGCCACAATCCGGTGATCTTCCTCGCGACCTCACAGTGGTTCATCCGCCTCGACGGCGAACCGGTGGTCGGCAGCGGCGAGAAGCAGACACTGCGCGAGGCGGGACTCGCCGCGATCGATCGCGACGTGAAGTGGATCCCCGCGTGGGGCCGCGACCGCCTGTTCAACATGCTCTCGAACCGCCCCGACTGGTGCATCTCGCGCCAGCGCGCCTGGGGCGTGCCGATTCCCGCGGTGGACTGTCAGAAGTGCGGCGAAGCGATCATGACGGCCGAGCTCGTCGAACGGGCCGCCGCGGTGTTCGATGAATATGGCGCCGACGCCTGGTACGAACGGCCGATCGAGGAGTTCATCCCTGCCGGATTGGCCTGCCCTTCATGCGGCGGCAGGTCGTTCGAACGCGAGCGCGACATCCTCGACGTGTGGTTCGACTCGGGCTCGAGCCACGAGGCGGTGCTGCCGTTCCGCCCCGAACTGACCTGGCCGGCGGACATCTATCTCGAAGGCAGCGATCAACATCGCGGCTGGTTCCAGAGCTCGCTGCTCGTCGGGCTGGGCACGCGCGGCCGTCCGCCGTTCAGACAGGTACTGACCCACGGCTTCCTGATCGATGTCGACGGCCGCAAGATGTCGAAATCGCTCGGCAATACGGTGCAGCCGCAGGAAGTGATCAAGGAGAGCGGCGCCGAGATCCTGCGGCTCTGGGTGGCGATGAGCGACTTCCGGGAGGAGCTGCGCGTCGGCAAACAGATCCTCGCGCGCGTGATCGAGGCGTATCGAAAGATCCGCAACACACTGCGCTACCTCGTCTCGAACTTGTATGACTTCGATCCGGCGGCCGACCTGCTGCCGCTCGAGCGCCTGCAGGACGTCGATCGCTACATCCTGTCCCGCTATGGTGCGGCGGCCGACGCGATGCTGCGCGCCTACGACGGCTACGACTATCCTGCGATCTTCCAGACCGTCAACCAGTTCCTCACCGTCGACTTGAGCGCGTTCTACGCGGACGTGTCCAAGGATCGCCTCTACACATTTGCGGCGGCGTCGCCGGAGCGGCGTTCAGCGCAAACGGCGATGTTCATCATGGCGGACGGACTGGCGCGGCTGCTCGCGCCGATCTTGCCCGTCACGTCCGATGAGCTCTGGCGCCACCTGCCCGCCGCGGTCCGTGAAGAGTCCGTGCACATCGCCACCTTCCCGAGGGACGTGCACGGTCTGATCGACGCCGATCTCGATGCGCGCTGGACGCAGCTGCGCGAGGTCCGCGACGAGGTCAACCGCGCCCTGGAATCCGCACGCCAAGGCAAGATCATCGGCACGTCGCTCGCCGCGCACGTCGCGCTGGGCGCGGGCGGCGAAACCGCGGCGCTGCTGCAGCGTCACGAAGCGGATCTGCCGATGCTGTTCATCGTCTCGCAGGTCTCGCTCGACACGAGGGGCCGCGAAGGCGTGGCCGTGTCGGTGACGCGCGCCGAAGGACAGAAGTGCGACCGCTGTTGGCGCGTGCTGCCGGAGCTGTCACGCGATCCGGCGATCGCCGGACTGTGCGCACGATGCGTCGAAGCGCTGCCGGCGGGCGACGGCGGACGGGAGGTCGCGTGAGCGAGCCGCTGCCGCCGCCGGAACCGCTGCCGCCGCCAGAACCGCCGCCCTCGCCCGAGGAGCGCACCGTCTCCGTTCTGCACGACCAGAGTTCCGCGCCGCTGGTCCGGCCGATCGAGGTCGTGGCCATCGGCACGATTGTCGTGGTCGATCAGCTCACGAAGTTCCTCGTCCGCGCCGCCATCCCCCTCTACTCGAAGAAATCGATCATCCCGAACCTGCTGGATTTCACGCACGTGCAGAACACGGGCGCCGCGTTCGGTCTCTTGAATGCGGCAGACTTTCCCTACAAGTCCGCGCTGATGATCGGTATCGCCACGCTCGCGCTGGTCGCCATCTCGCTCTACGCGCGGCAGCTGGGCCATGAGGAAAAGCTCTCGCGCTACGGCCTCGCACTGATTCTGGGCGGCGCGTTCGGCAACTTGATCGATCGCGCCTTCGCCGGCTACGTCGTCGATTTCGTCGACATCTACTGGGGCGAGGCGCATTTCTGGGCCTTCAACGTGGCCGACGCTGCCATCACGATTGGCGCCGTGCTGGTGCTGCTCGAGATGCTCGGGATCGGACGACATCATGCATCCCGTCCTGTTTGACTTCGGCGGCCTCACCATCTATTCGTACGGCGTCCTGCTCGCCGCCGCCTACCTGCTCGGCCTGCAGTTCGCACTGATCCGCGCGCGCACGCGCGGCCTTGACGGCCAGCGTGTCATGGATCTGGGCATCTGGATCATCGTCAGCGCGCTGCTCGGCGCAAAGCTTCTCCTGCTCGTGGTCGATTTCAAACAGTTCACGGGCAATCCGCGGGACCTGTTCGGGCTCGCGCGCTCGGGCGGCGTGTTCTACGGCGGGCTGATCGCCGCGGTGAGCGTGGCGCTCGTGTACCTCCGGCGGCACAAGATGCCGTTGTGGACCACGACGGACGTGTTCGCGCCGGGGATCGCGCTCGGCCACATCGTCGGACGCTTCGGCTGTCTGATGGCGGGATGCTGCTTCGGGCGCCCGACGACGGTGCCCTGGGGCATCACCTTCACGAACCCGGCAGCCGCCGCGAATGTGGGGACGCCGCTCGGCATCGCGCTGCATCCCACCCAGCTGTACGAAGCTGGCGCCGAGCTGCTGATCCTGATCTTCCTGCTCGTCTGGGAGCGCCGCGGCCGGCCGTTTCCCGGCCGGACGTTCTGGAGCTACATGCTGCTCTACGGCGTCTCGCGGTTCATCATCGAGTTCTATCGCGGTGACAGCCGCGGCATGGTATTCGACACGCTGTCCACATCGCAGTTCGTCTCCGTGCTGCTCGTGCCGTTGTCGATCGTGATGCTGTTCCTCCTGAGCCGCCGCGTAAACCCCACGCGGCACATCGCTGCGCAGCGGGCGGCGGCATAAGCGTGGACTCGCGGGAATCCGCGGCGTCGACACGCGAGCTCGAGGTCGGAGCGGAGCACGAGGGCGCGAGGCTTGACACTTTCCTTGCCAACGCGCTGCCCGAACGCTCGCGATCGCAGATCCAGAAACTGATCAAGGACGGCCTGGTTGCCGGGCCGGGCAAGACCTTGCGCGCGAGCACGCCGGTAAAGGCGGGTCAGCGATTCACGATCGAGCTGCCCGCGCCGGAGCCCGCGACCGCGACGCCTGAGGACCTGCCGCTGACGATCCTCTATGAAGACGCGGACGTGGTCGTCCTCGACAAGCCCGCCGGCATGGTCGTGCATCCCGGCGCAGGACACAGCAGCGGCACGCTGGTGAACGCACTGCTGCATCACGTCGACGATCTGAGCGGCATCGGCGGCGAGCTTCGGCCGGGAATCGTGCACCGCCTCGATCGTGGGACGTCGGGCGTGATGGTGGCGGCGAAGCACGACGCCGCACACCAGGAGCTGTCGCGCCAGTTTCAGGACCGCGAAGTCGAGAAGGAGTACATCGCGCTGGTGTGGGGGCTGGTGCAGGCGGGCAAGCGCATCGACGCTCCGATCGGACGCGATCCACACGACCGCCAGAAGATGTCGACGCGGGCGCGGCGCGCGCGCAGCGCGGTGACGCGCGTCACCTGGGCGCTGAACCTGCGCGGCCTGTCCCTGATCCACGTCGCGATTCACACCGGGCGCACGCATCAGATCCGCGTGCACCTCAGCGCCATCGGCCATCCTGTCGTGGGCGATCAGACCTACGGCGGCGTGCATCGGCACGTCGCCGCGGATGTCAGACCGGTGCAGCGGCTCGAACGGCCGTTTCTGCATGCTGCCCGGCTCAAATTCACGCATCCGGCAGACGGGCGCGTGATGGAATTCGAATCACCGTTGCCGGCGGATCTTCAGTCGGTCATCGACGACATCAAGGATCGGCAGGCGCCGAAAGAGATCGAGTGAGGGGCAACCGCGGAGGAGTCACGCAACCCGCACGACTTTGCGGAAGGGCGGCGTTCCAGCGCGGCTGAACCAGGTGACCCCCTCTTCCACCATATCGATCTGAAGCTCGTAGGTGCCCTTCTTGCCCGGCGTGCGGACGATCATCGAGACGCGTAGAGTACTTCCCGCGGCGACCGGCCGCGGCAGCGGCGTCCTGATCCCGTCGTAGAGCACGTCCGCGCCGCGCGGTCCGACCCAGTGATAGCTCAGATTGATCGCGGTTGCGTCGTCGCGGCTGCTCCACACCCGCCAGCTGTCGTTGCAGACGGTGAGTTCGATCAAAACCTCTGCATCGGGCGCCATCACCTCGGGCGCGCTGACCTCCTCGTATCTCGCATCCCACGGTCCGGTCACGCGAAACGGATCGAGGTCGGCCGCTTGTTCGATCATCGCTCGCTGCCGCCGCCCTCGCGATTCATGCGGTCGCGGCGAGCGCGCGGCAAGTATCACCCAGTGTTTGGCGTACAGATCCAGGCCGCGTTCGTACAAGTGGGCGTCCACCTTCGCGAGTAATCGATAGCCGGCGTCCATCAGCTCCGATCGAAACTCCGAAGCGGCGAACGGGTCTGGGGGATAGACGTCGAGACCCGCGGCGGTGCCGCGGATGTCGAGCTCGTAGCCAGTGAAGAACCGCTCGTAATCCGCGGCGGGGTAACGGTTTTCTACGGCGCTGCCGATCGGCTCCCGTGCAGGTGCGTCCGATTCCGGCGCCACCGCGTGCATGCCGAGCTGATACTCGGCCCGAGCGCGGATCTTGTCGAGCTCGATCGGCAGCCAATCGAAATCGAGGGTACGGCGCCATCGCCCCAGCGCGTCGCCGGCGGGCTCGATCAACAGGAATTGCGCGGTGTACTCCCCCATTCGCCGCACGAACGCCGCGGGATCGAGCAGATGGTGAAACGAATCGAACATGGTGACCAGGTCCACCGGCGCCGACGGGGCAAAGCTTTCCGCGTCGGCGACTGCGAATGTCGCGTTCGTCGCGCCTCGACGCTCGGCGGTGAGCCGGGCGCGCTCGACCGCCGCCGCGCTGTGGTCGACGCCATGGAAGCTGACATGGGGATGACGCCGGGCCAGTTCGCAGGTGATTTCAGCGGGCCCGCAGCCGACATCGAGTACGCTCTTGGCGTTCGAGACCGCGTCGCCCGCCAGATCGGCGAATCGCCGAATCGTGATGTTGCCGACGTACGAAGTACTATATGGGTCGTGCGTCTGCCCGGTGAACAGCGCGTCGTGGAACGCGCGATCGGAAGTACCGGACCAGGTGGATGCCCGCCGCCGCAGACTCCGGAACCATCCAAGCGCTCGCTCTGCGGGACGACGGCTGTGCGTGGCCATCGACTGCACAGTGTGCCACGTTCGCGCCCATATTCAGTTGTTCACATCCGCGCATATGTCAGACGCACAACTACTCGCCAGCGAACAGGTTTTCAAGGGTGCGGTTTTCTCCGTGAGCCGCGACACGGTGAGGATGCCGAACGGCCGTACCGTGTCGGTGGACGTCGTCCGGCACGCCAAGTCCGTCGTCCTCGTCCCCGTCCCGGAACCCGGCCACGTGATCCTGATTCGACAATTCCGCCACGCGGTGAACGCGTTTCTGTGGGAGCTGCCCGCCGGCAGCGTTGACGACAATGAATCGCCCGAAGGCGCGGCGCGGCGCGAGTGTCACGAGGAAATCGGGCTGGTACCCGCGACCATCGTGCGGCTCGGCGCGATGTATCCGACGCCTGGATACTGCGACGAGGAGATGATCTTCTTCCGGGTCTCCGCGCTGGAGGAAGGCAGCGAGCCGGCGCAGGTGGACGAGGATGAAGACATCGAGGCGAAGACCTTCGAGCTTCGGGAGGCGCGCGAGATGATCCGGCGTGGCGAGATCGTCGACATGAAGACACTTGTCGGCCTGTCGCTGCTTTCCTGAATGCGCCAAGGCATTCCCCGCCCTTACATCCTGCTCTGCGCCTCCCTTGCCGCACTGTGTCTTGCGGCGACGGCTCCCGCCTACATCAACCACGACGCGGCGTGGTACCTCTACATGGTGGACAGGTGGCGTGACGGCGCCATCTTGTATCGTGACGTCGTCGACACGAACCCGCCGCTGATCATCTGGCTGTCGGCTCCGCCCGTGCTGCTGGCGCGGATCGCCGGCGTCTCTGCGCCGGCTCTCTTCAAACTCTACGTCTTCGCGCTGGCGGGGTGGACGCTGACCATGTCGGTACGCATCACGCGGGCGGCGTGGCTGCCGCGCATGTTTCCCATCGTGAGCACGATTGCGTTCGCTGCGCTGCCGTTCGTCAAACAGGATTTCGGCCAGCGCGAGCACTTCGCCGTGCTCCTCGTGTTCCCCTACGTGCTCATGAGCGCGGCCGCGCACCGCTTTGCCCCGTGGGAACGGTGGACGACCGGCATTGCCGGCGGACTCGGCTTTGCGATCAAACCGCATTTCCTGATCGCGTGGCTTGCGGTTGAAGCAACAGCGTTGGCCTACGATGGCAAGGCGCGCATCCGCTCCACGCTGCCCGTCGCCGCTCTCTCGGTTCTGCTTCTCTATGCGGCCGCGGTATTCGTGCTCACCCCCCAGTATTTCGCCGTGGCGGCCCAGGTGCGCGAGGTCTACGGCGGATTGAACGCTTCATTTGCGGCGCTTCTGCGGCTGAGAGAAGTGCAGGTGTGGATCGGCGTGGCCGCGCTGGCAGCTGCGATCCGCTGGAATCGCACCGACCGCCTGCCGATGCTGATCTTCGGCGCCGCAACCGGCTTTCTGCTGGCGGCGCTACTGCAGTTGAAGGGATGGAGCTATCACCTCTATCCGACGCGCGCGATGCTTGCGCTGTTCTTCGTGCTCGCGGGTGTTGCGCTGATCGAACGCGCGCCGGATCTCGTCCGCCTGCTGCGCGGCGGCCTGCCGGGTCTCGCGGCCGTCTTCGCCGCGGCGCTGCTGATCTCCTCGATACGATACGTCCTCGAAGCGAGGCATCCGCCTTCCCCGGACCTGGTGACTCCGCTAATCGGCTCGATCGAACAACATGCGCCGCGCGGGCCGATCGCGCTGCTCAGCAC
>JBKPSE010000482.1:0-8667 GCA_046765855.1 Acidobacteriota bacterium
ATCGTGTACCGCTCGATAATCTGTCGCGGCTCGGTCGCCCCGACGAATACGAGGTTTTCAGCTTCGAAGCTCTGATCCACACGGCGAAGCCCAAGCGGCGAGGAGCCGACAATGGCCACTCCGTCACGCCTGACCCGATAGACGACAGCGCCGCGGTAAGGCCGCAGCAGTTCGATCACCGTGCGACCGTCCGGGGAGGCAACTGTCGCAAATACCGCAGGTGGAACCTGACCCAGCTCGCGGCTGCCCAACGCCGTGATCACCGCCATGAGCAGCAGGCGTCTCATCGCGCCTACTTTACCGCTAAAGCCGCGGACGCCGCGGTTTTCAGCGCTTCGGCTCGCGGCGCCCGATCCACTTGACGAAGCGATCGGCCCCGTCTTTTGCGGCGCGCGCCCACGTGCCCTGGCCCATCCCTTTGAGCTCCGACTCCTCGTCGCCGCTTTTGACCCGCATACGAATGATGGTGTCACCCATGCGCGTGATCGCCTTGCCGCCGAACGGTCCGATCGGCTCCTCGCGCTGCTCGCGGCCGAGGATCTCGACGTGCACGTTCGCCTGCGACTGTTCGTCGACGACGGTGATGCCTTTCTTGTGGCGGAGCGCTTCGCGCATGTCCTCGACCGCCTCGAGCCGATCCTTCTGGTCGGCGGTCTGCGTGCCGCTGCCGGCGATGGCGGTGAAAACGTAGACGCGAACGCTCGTGACCGTCTTGTCGGGCGATTGCAGCGAGGCGAGCGCGAGCAGCAGGGCAGACAGCAAAGGCATCGTGACCTCCGTCCGATTACCCGATGACCCGATGACCCGATTACAACCGCGGCAGCGAAAGTCCTCCATCGACGTCGATCACCGTGCCCGTCGCGTAAGGCGCGTCGCCGCGCAACAGCGCCGCCACGACCCGTCCCACATCCTCGGGCGTTCCCCAGCGGCCTTCCGGCACCAGACCTTCGGCGATGCGCTTATCGTAGGCCTCTTTGACCCCGGCGGTCATGTCGGTTTCGATGATGCCGGGGCGGACGTCGTAAACCGGAATGCCGTGCGCGGCAAGGCGCACGGCAAACAGCCGTGCGGCCATCGCCAGTCCCGCTTTGCTGACGCAGTACTCGCCGCGGCTGGTCGATGCCGCTCTGGCCGACACCGAGGTAATGAAGACGATGGACGCGTGGAACGACGGATCGGCCTGGCGCCGCACAATCTGTTCGCGCGCAATCGCCTGCGTCAGGAAGTAGGGACCCTGCAGATTGGTTCGCATCACTTCCTCGAAGCTGTCTTCGCGCGCCTCGAGCAGATCGGTGCGCTGCCTCGGCGCCCGTCCGGCATTGTTGACCAGTGCGTGCACGGCGCCGTAGCGGGCGCGGATGGACCGGATCAGCCGCGCGCGCGGCTCGCTGCCGGCGAGGTCCGCCGCTTCGTAGTGGACGTTGACGCCGGATCGGCGCAAGTCGTCGAGCACAACGGCGACTTCGGCTTCCGCTCGAACGCCGCTCAATGCCAGATTCCATCCCTCGCGTGCCAGCGCGCGGGCGATGCCGAGGCCGATGCCGCGCGTGCCGCCGGTGATCAGCGCGGTCCGGACCGATTGCGCGGTCATGATCCGAAGAAGGTGAGGTAAGGGCCGCCTTCCGCGAGCCGCTTGATATAGAGCGCGAGCTCACGGGCGTGATAATCGCCCCACATGCTCGACTCGCCGCGCGGCGTGTTCGCTCCCTCCGGCACGTGGTCCCAGCGGTTGGGCCAGTGGTACACCGAGTGCAGCAGCAGGCCCTGATGTTTGGCCTCGACGCTCAGATACGGACCGCTCTCTTCGAAGAGTGTTTCCGCGACGCGCAGGCCCGCCTGCAGATACAGATCCGATTCCGGCTGCCGCCCCGCCGCGTTGAGGACGCGGGCGAGCCGGAGCAGCCCCTGCCCGGCGATCGCCGCGGCGGAGCTGTCGACCGGTTCACGATCGTTGAACGGATCGGCGGATCGATCGCGCCAGTCGGGCAGCGTCGCCAGACCAGGCGCGCCGGCGTCCCAGTATGGAATGCCGTCCGCCGCCGTCACGTCGTCGATGTAGTGATCGCACGTGGCCATGGCCGCTTCGAGCAGCATCGACGTGTCCCGCGCCTCGCCGGGGAGCGTCGCGATGAACTCCAGTTGTTCGGCGAAGCCGAGCATCGCCCATGCGAGCCCGCGCGTCCAGGTGCTGAAGGGGGAATAGCCCTGCTGCGTGTTCGGTCCGCGATACGTCCCGCTCGCCACGTTGAAGAGGCTCTCGTGCGCGGTGCGCCCGCGCACGTCATAGGTGTCGCGGCCGCGCCCGAGATACACGTTGTACTGCGCGGTGGCGTGCGCATGATCGAGCAGCCGGTCGAGCAGGCTGATGTTCGCGTCCTGCTCTTCCATCAGACGCTGGCCGAGCACGTGGCCGAGCGCCAGCGATCGCAGCGAGCGCATCGTGTCGACGAACAGCGAGTGCGCGCCGTTGAACGAGTGGATGAATCCACCCGTGGGCAGCGCCGTCCAGCGGTGCGCCTGCACGGCGCCGCTCACTCTCAGCGCCAGCTCGTAGTGGCGGATCTCCCACTCGCTCGCCTCGAAGCGCTTCTCGCGGGCGAGGCGCCACAGATTGCCGTAGGTGCTGACGTTGTTGAAGCCATGATCGTGCACCCCCATGTGCGTGAGGTGCGGCGCCATGCGTTCGAGGGTGCGCGAGCGGCCCAGATCGAGGAACGATTCATCGCCCGTGGCGTCGAACTGCAGCAGGGCCGCGCCGAACTGGAATCCTTGCGTCCACTCGGTCCAGCCGCGCGCCTGGTAGCGTCCGTTGACGGTGAAGACCGGCGCCCCCTCTTCCGGCTTCCAGGTCTCCTCGATCGAGAGAATCTTGCCGGCGGAGATGTCGAACAGGCGCTTGACGCGCGGCAGCAGGTCGCGCGGTTCGCGGGAACGATCAATCTGCATGCAAGCCCGTAGTGTATGTGATCGCGGGCAGCTTCAGACTCAATACCAGCGCGGCGGCGACGACGAGTGCGGCGGCGAGCACGAGGAATCCGCCCGCATAGCCGCCGGTGACCTCGCGCAACGAGCCCATCACCCATGGGCCGGCGAATCCTCCGAGATTGCCGATCGCGTTGATCATGGCAATTCCCGCAGGCGCCGCGGCGCCGGCCAGGACGATGGGCGGGATCGCCCAGAAGACGCTCATCACCGAGCGTTGTCCGATCTGCGACAGCGTGAAGCTCAGGACCAGCAGGGTCAGGTCATTGGTAAACCATGCGGCAAGGAGCAGGCCGGTGGCGGCGGTCAGCGCGCAGGCCGCCACGTGCCGCCGTCGCTCGCGCGTGCGATCCGAATGACGGCCGATGACCACCATGCCAATCAGCGCGGCGACGAACGGAATCGACGTCATCATGCTCAAACGCCATCCGCCGCTGCCGGACAGCTCGCGCAGGATCTTGGGCAGCCACAGGAAGACGCCGTAGGTGACCAGGGTGTTCAGGAAATAGACGGCGGCAAGCAGCCAGACTCTTCCCGATCGCAGGCTGCCGAATACCGCGCGCTCGCCAACCGTCGCGCGGGCGCGGCGTTCCTCCTCCATGTGCGCCGCGAGCCAGGCGCGCTCCTCCGCAGCGAGCCACTCCGCCTGCTCAGGACGATCCGTCAGCACGCGCAGCGCGATCAGGCCGAGCAGCACGGCGGGCGCGCCTTCGATCAGGAACAGCCACTGCCATCCCGCGAGTCCGCCGCGCCCGTCCAGCGCGAGCAGGGCTTCCGAGATCTGCGATCCAGCGATCACCGCGATTGGCGCCGCCATCATGAACAGCGCGCCGGTCCGCGCGCGCTCGGACGCCGGGATCCAGTAGGTGAAATAGAGCACCATGCCCGGAAAGAACCCCGCTTCGGCGATACCGAGCGCCACGCGCGCGAGGTAGAACGACGTCGCACTTCCGACGAACATCGTCGCCATCGATACCACGCCCCAGGCAATCATGATTCGCGCGATCCACCTGCGCGCCCCGAAGCGCTCGAGCAGCAGGTTGCTCGGGATCTCGAACAGGCAATAGCCGAGGAAGAACAGCCCGCCGCCGAAGCCGTACGCCGTGTCGCTCAGATGCAGATCGCGCTGCAACGCCCCGGCGGCAAAGCCGATGTTCACCCGGTCGACATAGGCCACGACGTAGCAAAGGAACGCGAACGCCACCAGGCGGCGGACGACGCGGGAAACAACCAGACGTTGAGCGGCCGGGGAGATGGTGACGGCCGAAGACATGGCCCGCGACGATAGCAGGGAATCGGGGATCGGGGGAAGCATGAACCCACAGCAGCGTCGTCAGCGGACGCGGAACTGCCGCTCGAGTCGTTGCTGTCACCCAACGCAAAAGAGGCGCGCCCGGAAAGGAGCGCGCCTCGCGGATTCAACCGATTACCCGATTCCCCGATCACCCCGTGATCTGCGCAATCGTCTCTCGATTGATCTCGATTTTCATCCGCTGCCGCGCCTTGGCCATGTAGGCGGCAAAGAACTTCTGCTTCCGGTCGTTGAGCAATTCGTTGCGGACGGTGTCCTTCTGCTTCGCCAGTTCGTCGGCCGCGACGTCCTTGCGTTCCAGTACCTTGACGATCGCGGCGCCGTTGTCGGTGACGACCGGATCGCTGACCGCGCCAGCCGGAAGCGTAAACGCCACCGCTTCGAGCGCGGGGGAGACGCCGGCGTCGCCGATTGGCGCGCCGCGCGCAATCAGTTCCGTCGTCTTCACGTCGAGCCCCGCCGCCTTGGCCGCCTTGTCGAAGTCGCCCGATTTCATCTGCGCGCTCACCGCTGCAGCCTTCTGGCGCGCCGTCTCGACTGCCTTCTGCTTGGCGACGTCGTCGCGCACCTTGCTCTTCACTTCATCGAGCTTCGGCAGATACGGCGCCTGCTTGCCGGTGACGGTGATGAACGCGTAGCCCTGCGGCGTGCGCAAAGGCTCGCTGACCTCCCCCTCTTTCATCCGGAAGGCCTCCTGGCTCACCGCGGGAGCCATACCGATGCCGGCGATCGGTTCGTCCTGCTGGAACAGTCCGGTCTCGCCGCTCTGGAGCCCGCGCGCGCGGCTCACCGATTCGAAGTCGCTCGGCTTCTTCAGCTCCGCCGCGACCTGGTCGGCGAGCTTCTGCGCGGCGGTCTGCGCCTGTTCCCACTTCAACTGATCCTCGATCTGCGCGCGCACTTCCGCGAGCGACTTCTGAGAGGCGGCGCGCTTATCGGTGACCTTGATGATGTGATAGCCGTACGATGACTTCACCAAATCACTGAGCTGCCCGGGCTGCAAGTCGAACGCGACCTTGTCGAACTCCGGCACCATCTGCCCCTTGCTGAAGAAGTCGAGGTCGCCCCCCTTGGCGGCGCTGGCTTCGTCCTGCGAGTACTTCTTGGCAAGCTCTTCGAAGTTTGCGCCCTTCTTGATCTGCGCGAGCAGATCCTCGGCCTGCCTCTTCACCGCCGCGTCGTCCTTGCCTTCGGTCTTGAGGAGGATGTGGCTGGCGCGGACCTGCTCGGGCGTCGAGTACTGCTGGATGTTGTCATTGTAGGCGCGCTCGATCTGCTGCCCGGTCACGGTTGCCTTCTGCCGCAGCGATTCCTGATCGATGAGCAGGTAGCGGACTTTGCGCTTCTCGGGGATGCGATAGCTCTCCTTGTGCTCGTCGAAGTACTTCGCGACCTCCGCGTCGCTCACTACCGTGCTCTCGCGGAACTTGTCGGCCGGGAAGTTGACGACGGCGAGCTTGACCTTCTCGTTGCGCTTCTTGAACTCGGCGACCACGTCGCTGTCGGCGACGGTGACCCAGCCGGTGAGCGCGGCCTGGAGTTTCTCGGCAATGATGCTGCGCCGGATCTGATCCTCGAACTCGTCGGGCCGCATCGGCGGGTTCTGCATCCGCAGCAGCTGCCGGTAGCGCTGATCGCCAATGAACTGCCCGTTTTCGTTGAATGCGGGCAGGGCGAGAATCCGCTCGCGCACTTCGGCGTCGCTCGCCTTGATCCCGAGCCGCTTCGCCTCGGCCAGCGCCGCCTCCTCCTGAATCATCTGCTGGACGATGCGCTGATCGATGCCGAGCTGTTTCAGCAGCCGCTCGTCGATGTTCGCGCCATAGGACTGGCGATACTGCATCATCTGCTGCTGATAAACGCGCCGGAACTGCGCCGCGGTGATCTCGCGTCCTTCGACATCGGCGACCACGGCGTTGCTCGCCGCGCCCTGCGCGTTGTCCTTCATGAAGGTGGGGATGTAGAGCAGTACGAACGAGACCACCACGATGGCGAGGCTCCACTTCAGCCAGCCGCGGTGGCGCCGCATCCGATCGAGCATTGTCATAGAGCCTTCGATTATGCCACGGCATTCCCTGAGGTACGGCTCTGCTTGCCCCCCCCCCCGGGGTCAGGGGTAGTATGTTTTCGCCAGGCCCCGCCGCATGACCCACGCAGCCCGCGCCGCCGCGTCCGACGATCTGCCCCCAATAGTGCTGCTGGTTGAGGACGACGCGGACACGCTGGCGATGTACGCGACCTACTTCGAATCGTCCGGCGTCTGGGTCGCGACCTCAACGCGGCCGGCGGAAGCCCTCGACGCGGTCCAGGAACTCAAACCGGACGTGGTCGTCACCGATCTTGGCTTCCAGGGAGAGCCGCTCGGCGTCGATCTGGTGCACACGCTGAAGACGGCGGAGCCGGTGAGGGACATTCCGCTGATCGTCTTGAGCGGTCAGTCGCTCGAGAATCTCCCGCCAGACACGCGCGCCGAAGCCGACCTCTGTCTGGTCAAGCCGGTGCTGCCCGACAGGCTCCTGGCCAGCGTCCGGGAATTGATCGTCCAGGCCAGGGAGCTGCGAAAGCGGTCGGAAACGGCGCGCGCCAAGGCTTCCGAGCTCATTCCACGGTCCGACGAATTGATTCGGAAAGCGCAGTCGCTGGCGCCCCTGCCAGCGGGTACGCGTGCCTGTCCGGAATGCGCCAAACCGCTGGAATGGGTCGAGCGAGGGCGTATTGGGGGAGTGACCTACGACTACTATCGCTGGTGTCTGAAGGGCTGCGGTCTGTACTGCTACGACCGCGACGCCGCCCGCTGGGTCAAACTCGCCTGAATCGGCTGCGGTCCCGCACCCTCCGCTGTGCTATATTTGCGGGGGATAGAACGACTTAGAGGGATCCGGCATTCCGCAGCCTCGCATCCGCCGTCCATCGGGCACGCGTGTGCCGGCCCGCAGCCGGCGTCCGCCGTCACCGTCCACCCGGGTGGACCTCGCCAGCAGGCTGCGGCCGTTGCAGAGCGCGCTGCGGAGCCGCCTTTCCCGGGCCGACGTTCTCACCGAAGTGATTCGCGAAGTCAACGCATCGCTCGACCCCGAGCGGGTCGCCGACGCTATCGTTGCGCGCGCCGCCGAGTGGCTGCCGGCGCCCGCCTGGGTCGTCTATGCGGTCGACGCGGCCGGCGTCCGTACGTTCAGCGCCCGCGGCGTTGGCGCGGCGCTCGAACCCGCAGCCGCCGCGATTGGCAACTGGGTACTGAAGCACGGCGAGGTCTGCGGCGTGATGAACGTGGCCGAGGACGACCGGTTCGCGGAGGAGGTGGAAGTCGCGGCGATCGCCTTTCCACTGGACTGCCGGGGCCGCACCGTCGGCGCGCTGGTCGGCCTCGAGCGCGGCGCCGCCTCGCGCGAACCGCGTTTGCTGGGCGCGGCGCAGGGGGCGCTGCTCAAGGCACTGGAGCCGGGCGCGATCGCGCTCGATAACGCCCTGAGAGTCCAGCGGGCGGAGGCGCTGTCGGTCACCGACGACCTGACGCAGCTCTACAACTCCCGCTATCTCTCGCAGGTGCTGCGCCGGGAAACCAAGCGCGCATCGCGCAGCGGCCGGCCGCTGTCGTTGCTGTTCATCGACTTGGATGGCTTCAAGGCGATCAACGACAACCACGGACATCTGTATGGCAGCCGCGCCCTGGTGGAAGCGGCGGGTCTCATCCGTCAGAGCGCGCGCGAAACCGACGTGGTCGCGCGGTTCGGCGGCGACGAGTTCGCGTTGATCCTCCCCGATACCGGCAGCGAAGGGGCGGCCGCGGTCGGCGAGCGCATCCGCGATCGCGTCAACGCGCACCGTTTCCTTCAGGGGGACGGGCTCGACATTCATCTCACCGTGTCGGTGGGCGTTGCCACGCTCCCCGACGTGGCGGCATCGACCGAAGGCCTCATCCAGGCCGCCGACGAGGCGATGTACCACGTGAAGGACCACGGCAAGAACGGCATCTACATCGCGGGCGGAAGCGAGGAGCGGATTTGAGTCTACGGTCACTGTTTTCCCTGTTCTCGAGCGATCTGGCGATCGACCTCGGGACGGCCAACACCTGCGTCTACGCGCGCGGCAAAGGCATCGTCGTCAACGAGCCGTCGATCGTCGCGATCAACAAGGTGAACGGGCGCATCGAGGCGGTCGGCAAGGATGCCAAGGAGATGCTCGGGCGGACGCCAGGCAACATCGTCGCGATCAAGCCGATGAAGGACGGCGTCATCGCCGACTTCGAAGTCACCGAGAAGATGCTCACCTACTTCATCAAGAAGGCGCACAACCGCAACGTCTGGGTCAGGCCGCGAATCGTCATCGGCGTGCCGTCCGAGATCACGCAGGTCGAAAAGCGCGCCGTGAAAGAC
>JBKPSE010000483.1:0-2832 GCA_046765855.1 Acidobacteriota bacterium
GCGCGGCAGGCAACTCGTGTATCACACCGCCCCGTTCGAGCGCGACACCGAAGTCAGCGGCTTCTTCAAGCTGTCTGCGTGGATGGCGATCGATACGCCCGATACGGACTTCGCGGTGAACATCTACGAGGTTCGACCGGATGGCAGCTCGATTGCATTGACCACCGACGTCAAACGTGCACGCTATCGCGAAGATCTGCGCACGCCGCAGCTGGTGACGACGCGTGAGCCGCTGCGCTACGACTTCGATGGCTTCCCGTTCACGTCGCGCATGCTGCGGCAGGGCAGCCGCCTGCGCGTCACCATCGGACCTGCCGATTCGATGTACAGCCAGAGGAATTTCAACTCCGGCGGCGACGTCTCAGCCGAGACGATGCGCGACGCGCGTGCGGTGACGGTCAAGCTCTATCATGATCGCGCGCATCCGAGCGCGCTGTACGTGCCGCTGGGTCAGCCCTGAAAGAGCAGACAGGATGAACGGTATGAACAGGATCAACGCACTCGCATTCAGCTTCTTTCTCGCCGTGACTTTGAGCGGCTGTTCGCCGTCCACTGCGGAGCCGTCGCTTCCGGGCGTGACCGTGCACAAGAGCGCGAGCTGCGGTTGTTGCCAGCTGTGGGTGGATCGGCTGCGCGACGCGGGCTTCCAGGTCGAAGTGCGCAATGAAGACAATCTCAACGACGTGAAGCAACGCGTCGGCATTCCGTATGGAATGGGCTCGTGCCACACCGCTGAAGTCGGTGGCTACTTCGTCGAGGGACACGTGCCGATGGACGACATCAAGCGGCTGCTGCGCGAGCGTCCGGACGCGAAAGGACTCACTGTTCCCGGCATGCCGGCGGGCTCACCGGGCATGGAAGTCCCGTCGGGACAGGTGCAACCGTACGATGTGATGCTCGTCAAGCGCGACGGCACGACTGCAGTTTTTTCGCATCACGGAAATTCGGCGGCGCCGTGAGGCCGAGCGTAGTGATGCACTGACACGCGGCCAAGTGTTCGCAATTCCTGGCGTTTGTAAATTGTTCCCGAGCGAGCAACGCGCTCGTGAAGAATACGTATTCGTGCAGCACTTACGCCGCGGCCGCGCGTAGTATCCCCTGCAGTTCATTCTGCGCGTCACGATCAAGGGGGACATATGGTCACGCGTCGCAATCGCATCGTGGGGCTCGCGGTGGTGGCTGCAATCTCTACTCCGGTGCTGAGTCAGGCCCAGCAGGCGGAGCAACCGCGAGAGGCGGGGAGCAATCTCGAAACGGTCGTCGTCACCGGTACGGCGATTCAGGGCGGGGTGAAGAAACTCGAAGCGAGTTACAACATCGTCACGGCCAACGAAGATGAGATTCGCAATTCCAATCCGAAGAGCACCGCGGATCTGCTGAAGATCTCCCCGGGGCTGTGGCCGGAGTCGACCGGCGGCCAGACCGGCGCGAACATCGAGATCGCCGGCTTTCCCGGCGGCGGGGATGCGCCGTACTTCACGACCCAGCTGATGGGCTCGCCGCTGTACGGCATGCCGACGCTGTCGTTCTTCGAGACCACCAGCATCTTCCGTCTCGACGACACGATCCGATCCGTCGAAATCCTGCAGGGCGGCCCCTCGGTGGTGTTCGCCGGCGGGCAGATGGGCGCCACGAGCAACTTCCTGCTCAAGACCGGCACGGAGGAGCCCTCCGGGAGCCTCGGGCTAACGTATGGCGATGAAGGGCTGTATCGGGCGGATGGCTTCTACGGCTTCAAGATCAGCGAGGATTGGTACGGCAGCGTCGGCGGCTTTTATCGCGTCTCGGACGGCGTGCGCGATCCGCAGTTCCACGCGGATGAGGGCGGCCAGTTTACGGCGACGTTGAAGCACACGGCCGACACGGGCGACCTGGTGCTGTACGCACGCTATCTGGACGACAAGAATCAGTTCATCACGCCGATTCCGTTGATCCAGACCGGCACGGACAATTTCCACCGCTTCCCGGGCTTCGATCCGCTGACCGATACGTACTACAGCAAGGCCATTCAGCACGTGCGGCTCGATGGCTATCCGAACGGCGGCACCAATGCGGATCTGGCCAATGGCCGCGGCGCGCAGATGGTGTTCCTGGGCGCGAACTACGATTACGACTTCGGCAACGGCTGGTCGATCAGCGACAAGTTCCTGTTCAACAGCGGCGACGTCGACACCAACGCGCTGTTCTCGGGCAGCAACCCCGCCTCGCTGTTCGATGAGCTGTACACGATCTCGACCGATCTGGGCGGCTTCGAGCTGCCGCTGAATTCCGCCACGGCGCTGTTCCGCGACGGCTCGGTCGTGCCCGACACCCAGAGCGTCATTCACCAGGGCTGGTGGTTCATCCACAAGGAGCTCGAGCACTTCAACAACGATCTGCGCGTGAGCAAGGAGCTGTTCGAGGGCAACACGCTCACCGTCGGGTTGTACACCGCGTACTACACGATGGACGATGAGTGGGCGCTCGGCAACCAGATGCTCATGACCAATACGCCGAACGCGCGGCCGATCACGGTCAGCTTCGTGAACGGGGATGGCGACACGGCGCAGCTGACCGACGAGCAGGGGTTCCTGGACAACGGCGGCTTCAACATCACCGAGGCCGGCCACGCGTTCAACAAGGCGTTGTACCTGTCGGACTCCTGGCGCATCGACAAGTGGTTGCTCGATGCCTCGGTGCGCTACGAGAACCAGGAGGCGACGAATCGCGTCTGTAACCTGACCAACCAGGACACGGACGGCAATCCGCTGACCCTGTACAACAACAGTGTTCCGGTGTGTAACGGTACGCTTGCGATCACCGACTACGATGAGGACTTCACCTCCTGGACGG
>JBKPSE010000484.1:0-4327 GCA_046765855.1 Acidobacteriota bacterium
GGCTGCGCTCGATCGTGGCGCACCTCATCGCCAGCCGCTACGTCGATTGCCTCGTCTCGACTGGCGCCAATCTCTACCACGATCTGCACGAGACGCGCGGCCGCCGCCACTACCTCGGCTCGCCGCACGAGGACGATGCGAAGCTGCAGAACGAGCACATCGATCGCGTCTACGACACTTACGCGAGCGAAGACGAGTTCTGCGACAACGACGAGTGGATCGCGGCATTCGTGCTGACGCTGGAGCGCCGTCCTTACACGTCGCGCGAGTTCCTCTACAAGCTCGGCGAATATCTCTGGAAGGAAACCGGGCAGGACGGCATCCTGACCGCTGCCTATCGCGCCCAGGTCCCGATCTTCTGTCCGGCCATCGCCGATTCTTCAATCGGGATGGGGCTGTCGCAGGCGCGTCATCGCGATCCCGCGGCCGGCCTCATCGACGTCATCGGCGACATCGTCGAGTCGGCCAACATCGTCATCCGCCATCCACGGACGGCGTCGATCGTCCTTGGCGGCGGCACCCCGAAAAACTTCATCAACCAGGCGAGCGTGCAGGCCGAGTTCTTCGACGATCGTGTCGGCGGCCACCGCTATGCGCTCCAGATCGTGACCGACGTTCCGCATTTCGGCGGCGCGTCGGGCTCGAGCCTCGAGGAAGCGCGCAGTTGGGGCAAGCTGGCGACCGACGCCGAACAGGTCACGGTTCACGCCGATGCGACCATCGCTCTGCCCCTGCTCGTCAGCGCGCTGGCCGCCAGCGCGCGGGACGTGCTCGCCGCCCGGAAGCCGATCGCCTTCGATCCTTCCGGTCCCACGATGGCCGTCAACGGCCAACCCTTTCCGCCCGCGCGCTTCGAGGCCCGCTAGTCATGGATTTTCCGTTCGCGTACGACCACATCCAGGCCCTCGTGTTTGGCGGCACGCTGCCGACGCGTGTCACGTTCGATGAATCGAGCGTCGTGATCCTTCCCTGTCCGGTCGATCGCACCACGTCGTACGTCGGCGGCACGCGCAACGGTCCGCACGAGATCCTGCAGGCGTCCTCCCACATGGAACTCTGGGACGACGAGATGAAGGCGGACGTGCACGGCGTGGGCATCTTCACGCTGCCGGAAATGGAACTGCCGTTCGGCGAGATGGCGCCGCTCGTCGACGAAATCGAACGAGTGGCCTACGAGATCATCAGCCGTGACAAGTTCCTGGTGACGCTCGGCGGCGAGCATTCGATCACGCCGCCGCTGGTATCGGCGGCCGCGCGCAAGTATCCGGGCCTGTCGGTGCTCCAGATTGACGCCCACGCGGACATGCGCGACTCCTACATGGGCACGGTGCACAACCACGCGTGCGCGATGCGCCGCTCGCTGCAGTTCGCGCGCGTGACCCAGGTCGGCATCCGCAGCCTTTCGACCGAAGAAGCCGAGGCGCTGCCCAAGCTGAAGACCAGCGTGTTTTACGACGTGGACATGCGCAACGATCCGGACTGGATAGGCAAGGTGGTCGAGTCGCTGGCCGGCGACGTCTACGTCACCATCGACGTCGACGGCATGGACCCGGCAATCATGCCGGCAACGGGTACTCCCGAGCCGGGCGGCCTGTCGTGGTCCGAGATGACGCGTCTGCTGCGAACGACGGCCGAGCGCCGGCGCATCGTCGGCGCCGACATTGTCGAACTCAGTCCGATTCCGGGGATGATCGCGCCGAACTTCCTGTGCGCGAAACTTCTGTATAAGCTGCTGACTTACCGCTTCGCGCGCGACGCGAGAGCCAAGCGGCTGTAGGTTCCGCCCTCATCGTCTCGCGCGCCCCACGCCGACGCGCCCTGCGAGTCTTGCAGGAATGTAAACCCCCTATCCATCACGGTGTATACCGGGTATACTGCGCGCCGTGGCGTTGCCAGATTTCTTCGGCAAGGCGCTCGACGCGCTGCAGCAGGGGCATGGACCGGAAGCGGCGGCCCTCCTCGTCCGCACGCTGAAGCAGCCCGGTCTCGAGCGCGACGAAATCCTGCAGGTTCGCACCGCGCTGGCGGAAGCGTGGTTTCAGCAGGACGACATCCGGCAGGCGGCCGACGCCCTTGGGCAACCGCCAGAAGAACGCGAACGTCTTCACCCGGCGCGGCTTTCCGAGCTTTGGCGCCTGCACGGCAAGCTCGCGATTGCCAAAGGTGAGACGTCGCGGGGCATCGCCCTGCTCGCGCGCGCGTTGAAGCAGGCCGAGCGCGCGCACGACTCGCGGTCGATCGGGCTGGTTCACTACGAGCTCGGCCTGTGCTATCGCTTCGTCGGCGACACCGCCATCGTGCGCGAACACATCGCGCAGGCGGCATCGGCGCTGCACGCCGCGGGCGACCAGCGCAATCTGGCGCTGGTGCACTCGTTGAGCGGCGTGACGCTGGCGCAGGAGGGCCGTCTGGACGAGGCGATGGCCGCGCTGCGCCAGGCCGAGCGGCTCGCGGTGATGGTGCGCGCCGACGACGTCGTCGCCACCGTGTGCGGCAACCAGGCGAACGTCGCGATGATGCAGCACCGCCACGACCAGGCGCTGGCGCTCGCCGAGCGCAGCGTCGTGCTGCAGGAGGAATCGGGCACACCGCACGGCCTCGGCATCGCGCTCGCCTCGCTCGGCCAGATCAGCGTGCGGCTCGGCAACCTTCGCCGCGCGGAGCAGGCGCTGAATCGCGCGCTCGACGTGCGCAGTCCGCTGCAGTTCATGCGCGAAACGACCGGCGCGGTGTTCGACACGCTGGCGCAGATTCATCTGGTGCGCGGCAACCATGAGGAAGCGAGCCGCTCGCTCCAGCGCTCGCGCGAGGCCTACGGCGATGCCGCGCGTTGGTACCAGTGGTCCGTGCAGGCGCTCGAAGCGCGGGTCGCGCTGCGACGCGGCGACGCCAATGCGGCACTCGCGATCGCCACTCGCATTTCCGAGTCCGACGACGTCCCGGACGCGTATGCGATGCAGGCGGAACTGATCGCGGTCGAGGCCCTGCTGGCTTCCGGCCGTCTGGCAGACGCCGAGGCGCGACTGAATGACGTGAGCGGTCAGCTCTCGACGGCGGGCATGAGCAGCACCTGGGGAGAGTTCCTTCGTCTGCGCGGACGAGTGCATGCCCTGTCGCACCGCCCCACCGAGGCCTACCACGACCTTGGACAGAGCGTCAGCGTCTTCGATCTGCTCGGCGAAAAGTACCAGTCAGGCCTGAGTCATCTCGAACTCGGCAAGCTGGCGGCATCGGCCGGCGCGCGGTCCCGCGCCAACCGGTATCTATCGGACGCGCTCGCGATCTTCGAATCGCTCGACGCGCAGCCGGATCTGGAGGACGCGCGCGCGGCGATCGCCGGAATCCCGACGGCGGCGACCGGAGCGTTTCTCGGCTCGCACGCCGACGGCGATGCGGCGCTGGTGCGCCGCATTGTCGATGCCGCGGTGACGCCGGCGCTGCTCGCGCGCGAAGGGACCACGGCGATCCTCGAGGCGTGCGATGCGCAGGCAGCGGTGATCTTTACCGTCCCGCGCCCCGGCGATATCAGCGTGGTCGCGGCGGCCGGATGCGACAACGAGACGGCGCGCGCCCTCGCCTTCGCGGCGTCGCGGCCGCATCCCGGAACTGGGGGATCGCTGGTCGTGGTAGAAACCGTGGGCCAAGAGGGTGCGGCGCGGCGGTTTGCGGCGGTCTCGGCGATTCGCCCGTTTGCCACGCCGGTCCTGCAGCGATTCCGCACGCTGTGCGCGGTGCTGCGACAGGGATTCGAGCTGTGCTCGGCGCGCGAACGGCCGCCGGAACCGACGCTCGGATCGGTCGAACGCTCGCTGGAGCCGCTGCTCCCAGGATTCGTCTGTGCCAGCGCGGCGATGCAGCGCGTCGCGGACCAGATCCAGCGCTTGCAGGGCAGCGACCTCACGGTGCTGGTGACCGGCGAGAGCGGCACCGGCAAGGATCTGGTGGCGCGTGCGATCCATGCCGGCTCGCCGCGCGGCGCGCGCCTGTTCCTCCCCTACAACTGCACCAGCGCCACGCGGGAGCTGGCCGACAGCCAGCTGTTCGGCCACCGCCGCGGCAGTTTCACCGGCGCAATCTCCGATCAACCCGGCGTCATTCGCAGCGCGGTCGGGGGCACGATTTTCCTCGACGAAATCGGCGACCTGCCGCTGGACGTGCAGCCGAAGTTTCTGCGCTTCCTCGAACAGGGAGAAATCCTGCCGGTCGGCGAGACGCGTCCGACGCGCGTCGACGTGCGCGTGGTGGCCGCGACCAATGCTGACCTGGAACAGCGGGTCAGCGAAGGGCGCTTCCGCGAAGATTTGTTCTACCGCCTGAGCGTCATCCG
>JBKPSE010000485.1:0-1999 GCA_046765855.1 Acidobacteriota bacterium
GCGCACCACCGATCGGTTTGCCCGCCCGCGACAGTGCCGTTGACCGCCTTTTCCGGCCCTTCATTGGGGCTGCACGGAGGGCTGCCCGTCGCGGCGCGGCCGCGCGCGAGATTCTCTTTGTCGTCGGGCCCGTAGACCTCGAACTCGTAGATTCTCGCGACCGGATCGCCGCTATAAGTCGGGCGGCTGATGTTCAATCGCACGAAGCGCGCCTCGACGGCGGGCTCGATCACGTGCGCGGTCGTGCCGTTGTTGCCGGTGCGCTTGCGAACGCGCGTAACGCGCATGCCGACGCGTTCCCTGGCAGGTTTTCCGAGCCGATTCTTCACGCTGTCGAGCGTCTCTCCCTTTTGCAGCGTGTTCATCAGGGCGGTCTCGGTAAGGCCGCCTCGCATCAACCGTGCGCGCTCGGTCTTCACCTCCACGCCATGGCCGAAGAAAATCAGCGCGGGCAGGAGCGCCAGCGCGTAGACCCACAATCCGCGCTTGGCAAAGAAGGCACGACGGAGCTCGGTTCGGGCAATCGTCCACGCCTGCCTGGCCCGAGCGAGGCTGAGGACACGCGTTCGCGCGGAAAAGGCCACGCTATTCCCCTCCAATCAAGTACTCGTACAACGCGTCGACGTTTTCATCAGCCGGCACCACGCCGTCGATTCGATTGCCGTTGAGCGCGATCCGCCCGAGCGCGCGCGCGAACTGCTCCCGATCGCGTGTCATGACGAGCAGTCCCATGCGATCGTCGTTCAGCCTGATCTCAGTGATGTGGTCCTCGCTGAAGAGCCGCGAGGCGACAGCCGATGCGTCGCGGCAGCGGACGAGATACTGACTCGGGTGCTCCTGGATCTCTTCGCGTACCGTGCGAATGGTTCCCTCGGCGATGATCATGCCGTTGGCGATCAGCACGACCTGATCGCTGATCAGATCCACTTCCTGAAGAACATGGCTGGAGAGGATGACGTGCTTCCCCTCGCTCGCCCACGTTCGGAAGAGCGCGATCGTCTCGGCGCGAACCAGCGGGTCCAGGCCGTTCAACGGCTCGTCGAGCACCAGCACGTCGGGATCGTGGGCGATCGCCTGCGCCAGCCGGACGCGCTGCCGCATCCCCTTGGAATAGGCCGCGACCTTCCGGTTCGCCGCGTCGGTCAGGCTCAGTCGCTCGAGCGCCTTCCACGCTTTCTTCTCGGCTTCCGGCCGGCTGTATCCGAACAGCAGCAGCCCGGTGGTGATGAAGGTGAAGCCCGTCGCCCAGCGCGGCGCCGTGTCGTACTGCGTAGCGTACCCGGTGATGCGCATCAACGCTTCCGGATCGCGTGGCGAGATGCCGCGCATCAGGATCTGCCCGTTGTCGGGATGGATCAGGCCGGTCATCAGATTCATCAGCGTGGTCTTGCCCGAGCCGTTCGGGCCGACCAGGCTCGTGATGCCGGGCGGAATATTCAGCGTCACCCGGTTGACGCCGAGTACTTCGCCGTAGAACTTCGAGACTTCGTTGAAGATCACCGCCGGCGCGTCCACCTTCGCGCCCCCGTTGCCTGCGGCGCGGTCCTGCGAGGCCTCGTCGACGCCGTTTCGCGGCGGCGGCGTCACGACACGACCTCCACCGGACGCAGCTTGCGCTCGATCACGACGACGAGCAGGGCGACCGTCACCGCGAGCGCCCACGCCGACGCCGCGGTGCCGGGACCGCCGGGCGCTTCGACACCCAGCAGCGCGCACCAGACGCGGTTCACGGTCCACGCGGGATCGATGATGTGGCCCCAGCGCACGCGGAGCACGTTGTCGATCATCTCGGCGATGCCGCCCAGGATGAAGAAGAAGGCCAGGCTCACCGCGGCCGCGACGACCTTCCACTTCACGTACGCGGAACTGGCCATCGCGACCAGGCTCAGGACCAGCAGCCAGATGAGGAACCCGAAGACCATGCCGGCGCCGAGCGTCCAGTTCACGCGGAGCCATGCGCCCCCGGCCAGCCCGACCTGCAATCCGAACAGGATCAAGC
>JBKPSE010000486.1:0-2623 GCA_046765855.1 Acidobacteriota bacterium
CATCAAGATCGATCTCGACCGCACCATCGGCCAGATCGATCCGCTGCTGTTCGGCAACTTCGCCGAGCATCTCGGCCGCATGATCTACGGCGGGATCTACGACGAGAAAAGTCCGCTCGCCGATCAATTCGGCTTCCGCAAGGACGTGCTCGACGCCGTCAAGGGGCTCGGCGTCACCATCCTGCGCTGGCCCGGCGGCAACTTCGCCTCCGGCTACAACTGGAAGGACGGCGTCGGTCCCAAGGATCAGCGCCCGGCGCGCCCAGAGCTGGCCTGGAACGACGTCGAGTCCAACCGCTTCGGCACCGACGAGTTCCTGCGCTACGCCGAACGCATCAAAGCCGAGCCGTACATCTGCGTCAATCTCGGCCTCGGCAGCATCAACGACGCGCGCGACTGGGTCGAGTACACCAACAGCGCCAAGCACACCTACTGGGCCGATCAGCGGCGCAGGAACGGCCGCGAGCAGCCCTACAACGTGAAGTACTGGGCGCTTGGCAACGAGATCGACGGCCCGTGGCAGCTCGGACACAAGAATGCCGAGGACTACGCCAAGTTCGCGCTCGAAGCCGCCAAGGCGATGCGCGGCATCGATCCGTCGATCAAGCTGGTGGCGAGCGGCTCGAGCAACTACGGCGCCGACTGGCTGCTGTGGAACCGCACCGTGCTGCAGACGCTGCGCAACACCGTCGACTACATCGCGCTGCACACTTACATCAACAACCGCGCCAACGACGTCGAGGCGTATCTGGGCGGCTGGCCGATGACCATCCAGCGCTACATCGACACCACGCGCGGCATGATCAAGGAAGTGCAGACCGGCCCGAATCCGCGGCCGATCTATATCGCCTACGACGAGTGGAACGTCTGGTATCGCACCGGCAACCGCGAGAAGCTCGAGGAGATCTACAACTTCGAGGACGCGCTCGCGATGGGGATGTTCTTCAACCTCTTCTTCCGCAACGCCGACATCGTCAAAATGGCCAACCTGGCGCAGATGGTCAATGTAATCGCGCCAATCATGACCAACGAGAAAGGGCTGTTCCTGCAGCCGATTTACTTTCCGCTGGCCGAGTACGGGCGTCAGCGCGGCAGCGTCGCGCTCGACGTGTGGGTCTCGTCGCCGACCTACAAGATCGCACAGCGGCCGCAGGAGGCCTCGTATCTCGACGTCTCCGCGACTTACAATGCGGCGGCGCGCGAAGTGGCGATCAATGTGCTCAACCGCAGCAAGGACCGGGACCTGACCGCGTCAATCGAGAGCCAGTCGGGCGGCTGGGCGCCGGGCCCGGTGTCGGTCTGGCAGATGAACCATCAGGACTTGAAGGCGACGCACACGTTTGGAGACGATCGCAAGGTGCGGCCGACGATGGGGACCGCCTCGCTGAGCGGCGGCCGCTACACCTTTCCCGCCCATTCGCTGACGATTCTCAGGATCAAGTTGTCGTAGGAGGATTCTCGATGGCCCGTTTTTCCGCCGATCAGCTCGCGTTCGCCGCCTCGAAGAAGGGTTACATGGGGCGCGGCGAGTCGATCGAGTTCATGAAGACCATGAACATCAAGCACAGCGTCGGGCACTGGTCGGCCGGCGACTTCTGCGATCGCTTCGCGCCGCCGGGATATCACTCCGACGACCCGACGTTCAAGACCGACTTCGAGGGGCAGTGCCGCCGCACCAAGGCGGCCGGCGTCGATGCCGTCGAGATCCATCAGAGCGTCTTCGAGACCTCGATGAACGGCGATCTCGACCCGAAGGCGATCGAGCGGGCGCAGAACGGGTTCCTGAAAGAGCTCGGGATGACGGTCACCACCTGCAACATCAACGTGTGGACGAATCCGAAGTTCAAGCTGGGCGGTCCGTGCAATCCGGATCCGGCGCTGCGGCGCGCCGCGCTCGATGAAATCATGAAAGGACTGGAGATCTGCAAATTGATGAAGATCCCGGTGCTCAGCGTCTGGCCGGGATCCGACGGCGCCGACTATCATTTCCAGATCGACTACAAGGAATCGCTGCAGTGGTTCACCGAAGCGATGATTGCGGTGAACAGGGAAGCGCTGAAGCACGGCGTCAGAGTCGGCATCGAACCGAAGCCATACGAGCCGCGCGAGCTCTACATGATCGTGCCGACCGCCGCCTCAGCGATCCTGGTGGCGCAGAAAGTAAACCAGGCGTGCGGCGGGAACAACTGCGGCCTGACCATCGATTACGGCCATCAAAAGATGGAAGCAACGACCGCGTCGACCGCCTGCGATCTCGCGGACTGGGCCGGCGTGCCGGTGCACAAGTTCGACATCAACGACGCGCGCCAGGGCCGCAACGACCAGGATCTGATGTTCGGGACGATTTCCATTCCCGAATCGGTCGAGTATCTCTACACCACGTTCGTCCGCAACTACCAGGGCTGGTACAGCCAGGATCAGTTCACCTACCGCGAGGATCCGACGCGCGCGATCGAGCGCAGCATGATCAACTTCGCGAACCTCGCGCTGAAGGCGGTCCGGATCTATGCGCTGCAGCCGCAGCTCGATAAGGCGCGCAAGGCGGGCACCGGCCCCGACGTGCTCGACGTCGTCTCGCCCGTCCTCGTCGGATGAAGGGGGTCAAGTCGACAACTCCACAACT